>CAZQVU010000008.1:0-15591 GCA_964596885.1 uncultured Planctomycetia bacterium | reverse complement strand
ACCCTTCCATCATCCTTTCTCATAGTTGGACCATAGGTATTAAAAATTCGGGCTATCTTAACATCTAAATTATGTGTCTTATGATAAGCCATACTAATTGCCTCAGCAAATCTTTTTGACTCATCATATACACCTCTTGGACCAAGACAATTCACATAACCCCAGTAATCTTCTCTTTGAGGATGAACCTCTGGATCTCCATAAACTTCAGAACTTGATGCAAGTAAGAAAGTAGCCTTTTTATCCTTAGCGATACCTAAAGCATTGTGCGTTCCTAAAGAACCCACCTTTAAGGTCTTAATCGGATAATTTAGATAATCAACAGGTGAAGCAGGAGAGGCAAAATGCAAAACATAATCTATTTTCTCCTTGAACCTTATGGGTTTTGTAATATCATGCCTTATAAACTTAAAATTCTTATTGTTTAAAAGATGCTTTATATTATCTTTTTTGCCGGTTAGAAGATTATCAAGACAGATAACTCTATAATCTTCTTTAATTAATAAATTACACAGGTGGGAACCGATAAATCCAGCCCCTCCTGTAATCAAGACGCTCCTTCTCCTCATTTCATCACCTAAGAAACCAATTCATGTTTAATTAACCACTTAAGTTGTAATTTAAAGAAAATAGAATAACTACCTGTCGCAAGATAAACACTTTAGAGCCTCACCACTTTATTCTTTATCCCTTTGATATCTCTTAGAGCATTTCTGGTATCAACTATCAATCGGCTGTTTTCTGCAACGAGGTTATAGTCTACCTTTGAATGGTCTGTAATAATTACCACGCAATCCTTATTTGATAGATTTTTCTTATTTAATCTTATTGATTTATACCTCTTATTATCAACTTTAACCTCAGCTACATATGGGTCAGAATACGACACTTTAGCACCTTTTTTCTCCAATAAGGAGATTATAACTAAGGCTGGGGATTCCCGTGTATCTGCTACATTCTTCTTATAACTAACACCCAAAATGAGAATCCTTGCTGAATTAATAGATTGTCGGCGTTTATTTAAGGCTTCGCTTATCTTTGCCACAACATATTCTGGCATATAATTATTCACCTGCTGAGCTAAATCTATAAGACGTGCCTCAAAACCAGCCAGCCTCCCTCGCCAGGAAAGATAAATTGGGTCTGTTGGCAAACAATGTCCTCCTAAACCAGGTCCTGGATAAAAAGGCATAAAGCCAAAGGGTTTGGATTTGGCGGCTTCAATCACCTCCCAGACATCAATGCCTAATTTATCACACATAATAGTAATCTCATTAATCAATCCTATATTTACACTTCTAAAAGTATTCTCCAATAACTTAGCCATCTCAGCCACATCAGATGAGGAAACCTTTATTACTTTATCAAATACCTGGGTGTATAGAGTTGCCGCCAGAGCCAAAGACTTTTTACTGACCGCACCTAATATCTTTGGAATACTGATTAAAGGATAATCTTTATTTCCCGGGTCTACCCTCTCAGGTGAGAAAGCCAGATAAAAGTCTCTATCAAGCCTCAAGCCAGATGACTCTAATAAAGGCAATATCTCCTCCTTAGTAGTTCCAGGATAGGTAGTGCTTTCTAAAATGATTAACTGGGACTTATGGATATTTTCTGCTATAGAATTTATGCTTGAGATAATATAGGATATATCAGGCTCTTTGGTCTTACTTAAAGGAGTGGGCACACAAATTATAATCACATCTTGAGTTTTTACAACTTTATAGTCTGATGAAACATCCAAAATCCCCTCTTTAATAAACTTTCTAAGTTGTTGAGAATCTACATCCTCAATATAAGACTTGCCTTTTTTAAGGCTATTTACCCTGTCTATATCAAGTTCAATGCCAGTTACCTTATAGTTTTTCTTGCAGAAGGCTATGCTTAAAGGCAATCCCACATAGCCTAAACCAACAATGCCAATTTTCGCCTTCTTATTTAATAACCTCTCCTTCAGATTCCTCACTAAACCCTTTGCCTCCAGTAATCCAGTAAATCCTTAATAGATTTTTCAAAGTTTATCTCTGGCTGCCAACCTGTCTCTTTTTTAAATTTTGTATTATCTCCTAAAAGTATAGGTACATCACTCGGCCTCATCCTCTGGGGATCCTCTTCAATCTTTATCCTCTTCCTAGATAAACTCAAAAGTATATCCAAAACTTCTTTGATAGAATATGCCTTATTCGAACAGATATTATAAACCTCACCTATTTTACCCTTCTCTAAAACAAGCCAATAGGCTCTGACCATATCACGCACATCGGTAAAATCCCTCTTAGCCTTCAAATTGCCTACCTTTATTATGGGTTTTTGTTTCCCTTTCTCAATCCTGGCAACCTGTTTTGCAAAATCACTACAAACAAATACCTCACCTCTTCTTGGTCCAGTATGATTAAATCCCCGAGTTCGGATAATCTTAAGACCATAACTTTTAAAGTATTGGTATCCTAACAAATCCTGACCAACCTTTGAAACTGCATAGGGAGATAATGGCCTTAGAGGATTAGTCTCTTTAATTGGTATTTCATCCTTTTTCACCAGACCATACTCTTCTGATGAACCAGCAATATGAATTAGGGGGTCAATACCATTCTGTCTTACAGCTTCAAAGATATTGAGTTCTCCAATTACATTAGTGGTTAATGTCTCAGCCGGCGCTCTCCATGAAGTAGGAACAAATGACTGGGCCGCCAGATGAAAAATCCTCTCTGGTCTTACCTCTCTAATTACTTTATTAACACTATAGGCATCCCGAATATCACATTCATAAAGTTTTATCTTGTCTCTAATATGCTCTATATTTTCTGTCTTACTTCTCCATCTAACCATACCATATATATCTACATCCTTCCTCTCAGCCAGTAAAAAATCAGCCAAGTGACTTCCTGCAAAACCAGTAATACCCGTAATTAAAATTCTCATATCCTCTCTCCTAAATAATTGGACTCAAATAGTCTCTTAAGGCTTGTTGCCAGTCTCTCATTCTAAAACCAGAAACATCTATAAAACGACTATTATCCAAAACAGAATAAGCAGGCCTTTCAGCCGGTGCATTAAGCTGAGAAGTTGTAATAGGCTCAACTTCTACATCTATACCAGCCAATCTAACTATCTCCTTCGCATACTCAAACCAAGTGCAACTACCACTATTTGTAATATGATATACTCCTAAGTTCCTCTCATCATTGAACTTACCCTCTATATATAAAGCTATAATCCTAAGTAGAGCCTCAGATAAGTCAACTGTATAAGTAGGCGAACCTTCCTGGTCATCTACAATCCTTAATTTATCTACTTCCTTGGCTTTGGTAATAATCTTATCTACAAAATTGGAACCATTTTTCCCATAAAGCCAGCTGGTTCTAACTATCAAATATCTCTCTAAAATCTCCTTTATGGCTAACTCGCCTTTTAATTTTGAATCCCCATAAATACTTAAAGGATTAGTCTCATCATATTCCTTATAAGGAGAACTCTTCCTGCCATCAAAGACATAATCAGTGCTCAGATAAACAACAAAAGAATTCTCTGCCTTAGAAGCTAAAGCGATATTCTTTGTACCTTCAAAATTCACTAAATAGGCTAAATCCTTATCCTCTTCACAATTATCTACTTGAGTATAGGCTGCTGTATGAACTATTAAATCGGGTTTAATCTTATGTATTATCTTTTTTGTTTCATCCTCTTTTGTAATATCAAGAAGTTGGTAATCATATAATTCTCCTCCACCAGGTTCTTTTATATCTGTTCCTACAAATTCATAATCCCGGTCTAAAAGCAGCCGGCAAAAATCAGTTCCCAACATCCCCTTTGAACCTGTAATTAATATCTTCATTTTATATCACCATACTGGATTTTATAATATCTTTTATAACTTTCTCTTTTCTTCTTTATCTTCTTCCACCAGTCTTGATTATTGAGATACCAATTGACGGTCTCTTCTAAGGCTTTATCAAAAGAATATACAGGTCTCCAGCCAAGATCTTTTAGTTTCTTAAAATTCAAGGAGTATCTTCTATCATGTCCTGGACGGTCTTTAACAAATTTTATCAAATTTTCATCTTTCTTTATTAGTTTTAAAATCCTACGGGTTACTTCTATATTAGTCTTCTCCTCTCTGCCAGCCACATTATAGACCTCACCGACTTTACCTTTATGCCAGATAACATCAATTGCCCGGCAGTTATCTATTACATAAAGCCAATTGCGAACATTCTTGCCATCTCCATAAAGAGGCAACTTTTTATCCTCTAAAGCATTTGTAATAAAAAGAGGTATCATCTTCTCAGGATACTGGTACGGACCGAAATTATTACTACTTCTTATTATAATTACTGGTAAATTATAGGTCTTAAAATAAGAACGGACAAGTAAATCTGCAGCTGCTTTACTTGCTGCATAGGGACTGTTTGGTTTAAGTGGATTCTCTTCTGTGAAACTTCCCTTTTCTATGCTCCCATAAACCTCATCAGTATTTCCACAAAAATCAAACCTGCCATTTCTTTCAACCAAGAAGTTTTTATTATCTTTAACTTTTAAACACCAAATATCTCCGTTATAATTAACTACTTTATTTCTATGACGACTAATTGATTTCATAGTATTAGCAACAAAAATATAATATGCCTCACCTTCTATTTTTCTGTTATCAATAAAAGACGTGCACTTTCTTTTATGTATACTTGGCTTAAGATTTAATTTTATGCAAAGTTCTACAATATCAGAGGTTAGTTTTTTTGAAACTGTATGGTATATTTTACCATCACAACCATCGGAATCCATCAATCCCCTTAGTAAATATCTTAAATATTTTGGAGAATAATCTAATGCCCATCGAGGAATACGTTTATTATGAGCTCCCCGCCCACACTGATTAAATAACTTCGTAAATGCTTCTGATGTGAAATATAAATGTGTTCCCGCTTTCCCTTTATGAGCATGAAATTTGATGCCTAAATTATGTAAAGTTTCTTCCACTCTTCTACGAGATCTATCGCTTTCTGGAATATCAAAAAATATCCTATAACTACAACTTTTTGTTTTATGGACATCTTGCTTTTTTATTTTTTTGAATCTACCACTAATTCTATCCCTCGATTTTTCTAAATATTCTCTTCTTGGTAAACCAGTTTTAGTTTCTACTTCTTTCTCTTGATAGGCAGTAAATCCATCACCAATAAAGATTCCAAGGATATACATTAAATCTTTCGTTTTTACTTTACCATAATTCTTGATATCAAAATATTCTTCATCTTTACCTGTCCAGTGGCCTTCTGGCATATAGAAAATGCTTCTTCTTGAAGACTTCTCAGCTTCTTCAACAAGTAATTTTTTCTTAGTCGTATTAATAATAAACATGTTGTGGTTAGGTGTTACCAGTAAATCTATTCGCTGATTATTAAAATGAATCATTGGACCCTTATATGATTGAATAATAACTTTCTCAATAGGTTTTATCTCAATTTCTTTTGTTTTTGGATTCAATGAAAAAACACGATCTCCTTTTTTCAATTCTTTGTATGTCTTTAGTCCTTCTGTTGTTAGTGCTCTAGTCTTATCATCATAACAACTAATTTGGATAAACTTATCAAGATTATAATCTCTGGCAGTTTCTAAAAGTACATTTACTCCATAGACATTGGTCCAAATAAAATCTGAAGGATTAATGATAGATCTATCTACATGAGTAGAGGCGGCAAAATTTATAATACATTCACAACCTTTAATAGCCCTTCTAACCTCATTCTTATTGCAGATATCTCCTTTTATAAATTTATATCTTTTATTATCCTCTATATCTCTCAGATTATCGAGATTGCCACAGTAGGTCAATTTGTCAAAATTAACTATTTCATAATCTGAGTGTTCATTTAGAATATAGCGAATAAAATTAGAGCCAATAAAACCAGCTCCACCTGTAATAAGTATCTTTTTCATAATTTCTCTGATTTCCTCTTTTCTCTCTCAGCTACCAGGTTATTAGCCCTCAGCAATGAAGTTATAGTCCCTGCATCAGTCCACCAACCATCTAAGATGTCATAACTCATCTTGCCTCTTCTTATATAATCATTATTTACATCAGTAATCTCGAGTTCTCCTCTGGCAGAAGGTTTTAAGGTCTTAATAATATCATAGACTCTATTATCATACATATAAATACCGGTCACTACATAGTTACTTTTAGGTCTTTTTGGCTTCTCTTCCACACCAACAATCCTATCACCTTTTAACTCAACTGTTCCAAAGCGTTCAGGATCTGGAACATCTTTAATTAATATTCTGGCTCCATCTTTCTGTCTTCTGAACTTATCTACATATCTTTTGATACTCTTTTCTATTATATTATCTCCAAGAATAACTACAATCTTTTTACCCTCTGCAAAATGTTCAGTTAACCTGAGGGCATCGGCAATACCACCTTCTCCCTCTTGATAGGTGTAATTAAGATGCTTTAGACCAAACTCAGAACCATTACCGAGAAGTCTTAAAAAATCTCCCGCCATCTCTCCACCAGTTACAATCATAATATCATTAATGCCTGCCTCAACTAGAGTCTCGATAGGGTAATATATCATCGGTTTATTATAGACTGCCAAAAGATGCTTGTTAGTAATTCGAGTTAAAGGGTAAAGTCTCGTCCCTGAACCACCTGCTAAAACTATCCCTTTTAAACCATCCTTTTTACCTGCCATATCTTACCTCTACTTCTTATCCCAATCATAAAATTCATTCTTAATACGATATTCATCAGGTTTTTCTTTGTTGTATTCCTGATCAATGCAATTTATCACAATAGATTCGCCCTTAAGACTCTTAAAGGCGTGTAAAACCTTTGGAGGAATAGTCACCAGACAAAAATTACCCTCTCCTATCTCAAATTCATTAATCTCACCTTTTGTCGGGCTACCTTCCCTTGTATCAACGGCAACGAGATTAATCTTGCCTTTTATGCAACACATACTATCTGTCTGATTCTTATGCATATGAAATTTGTCTCTATCTTTGACTACACCCTCATAGGCAGTGGTCATATACACCTGCTTCGGATTAATACCCGTCTCTGAGACTCTAAATATCTCCATCAACCTTCCTCTCTCATCAGGAATAACCTTTAATTTTTTTATCTTTATACCCTCTATCATTTAAAAACTCCTTTCTTTTTTAGAGGTCACTGAAAGATGCACCAGTAACCCCTCCCGTCTTTCTTCCAATAGATATATATTTAAAACCTAATTCTTTCATCTTATCTATATCGTAAATATTTCGTCCGTCAATAATAATAGGATTATTTAACAACTTCTTAATCTTCTCCAGATTTATCTCCTTAAATTCGCTCCACTCAGTAACAATAACTAAAGCATCCGAGGCGCAAGCAACCTCGTATGCATCTTTACAGTAGGTTATATCAGGCAATACCTTAGACATCTTATCCATAGCATAAGGGTCATAAGCCTTAATTTTAGCCCCACCTTTTAAAAGACCTTCAATGATATCAATAGATGGTGCAAATCTTATATCATCTGTGTTGGGTTTAAAAGAAAGACCAAGTATGCCAATGGTCTTACCTTTTAAATTCCATAAAACTTCCTCTATCTTCTTTATAAAGCGCTCCTTTTGCATCCTGTTTATCTTCTCAACTGCTTTTAATAATTCAAAATTATAGCCTAATCTTTCAGAAATCCTTATAAAGGCTGCCAGGTCCTTTGGAAAGCAGAAACCACCAAAGCCTAAACCAGCATCCAAAAAGAAATGACCTATCCTTTTATCCATACCCATACCCTTTGCCACCATCTTGATATCTGCACCAGTCAATTCGCAGATAATAGATAAAGCATTTATAAATGATATCTTGGTAGCCAGAAAAGAATTGGAGGCATGTTTTATTAGTTCAGCACTCTGAATATCAGTTACAATGATAGGCACTTCAAGGGGCTGGTAAAGCTCTGTAAGAATCTGCTTAGCCTTCTCTGTCTCTACTCCAATAACAATCCTGTCTGGTTTCATAAAATCGTCTACCGCAGAACCTTCTCTCAAGAATTCAGGATTTGAGGCAATATCAAATTCAACTCCTTTATTTACATTATCCTGAATAGTCTCCTTCATTCTTAAACCTGTCTGAACAGGAACGGTTGACTTCTCAACTATCAGATGATAATCCTTCATACTCTCTGCAATCTCTTTGGATACACTTTCAACAAAGGAAAGATCCGCTTCTCCATTTTCTTTAGGAGGCGTACCTACAGCTATAAAGATAATCTCTGACCTCCCAACCGAACCTTTCAAGTCAGTAGTAAATTCAAGGCGACCTCTTGCTGTATTTCTTCTGACTATCTCCTCTAAACCTGGCTCATAGATAGGCATTTTAAGTTGACGTAAGGAGGCTATCTTTTCTTTATCATTATCTACACATATTACCTTATTACCTAAATCTGAAAGGCAACTTCCTGTAACTAATCCAACATATCCCGAACCTACAATACAGACCCTTTTCAATTTCTACTCCCCCTTCATTTAGACTGAGAGCCAACCTTTGGACTATGGTATGAGGTAACAAACTCAACCGGAAAATCAGGAAACGCCTTTGGCTTAAATACTAACCAGATAGTCTCACCCCCTGGTCGGTAGGTATTCCAAATAAGTTCTGCTGTCCAGCAATGCAGATCTCTTTCAAAGGCATATTCCTGCTCAACCAAATCCTTATCCTGGAAATCATACCTTTCATAGATACCCAGTCTCCATTTAGGACTGAGGGTGTAAGTTGCTTTTAATATACCCTCATGAAATTGACTCTTTTGGGAATACCGAGACGATAGTTCAACTTTCCATTTACTCTTCTCTGCCTTTGCCTGCAGGTTAAAATCCTCAAAATCCCTCGAATATGGATTGTAATTTGTTGTCAATCCCAATTCCAACCACCGGCTGGGCTGAAGATTTAATGAACTGGTAATATTTGAGAATGAATCACCTTCTATTTGAGGATAAAAGTTCACACTACTTCTCAGAGTTATTAAATCTATCTTCTCCTTCTTTAGACTTCCTTCCTTATACCATTTTGTCTGTAATTTATTCTCCAATGAAAAGGTGTAATATTTACCGTCATCGTATGTATCTATGCCATCAAATGCCTCAAGACGCCTAGGTAAAACTGTTGGTTTTTTTCTATATGTATAACTAATTGTAGGAGTTATTAAATGTCTGAGTTTATTTACTTCAACACCTATATATTTACCCTCTATATCAAATATCCGAAATATCTTTGTGCTCAGACTATATCCGGCATACCACTGACCTCTAAAAAAATCTCTCTTGTCTCCATCAATACCTCTAGAATAAAATGTCTCAATCCTGCCTGCATAAGGTGAAAATTCAATCCAATCCAGAAACCCTATCAATCTTGTAGGATATCTCAGTCCATTGTCTGTATGAAACCTCATTACATTTGAATCAAGTCCTGTATCCGCCATCTTCTGATTCAAATTATCAAATTGATAAACTGAAGTGTAATAAAAACGACTATCCCCTAATCTATAATTATTGACATTGAATCTTATCTGGGGTAACCTTTCAGTTACAGTCCTGAAATGATTAAAACGTTTTACGCATAATAGACTTGTTGAATAATATTTCTTATTCCGAATTATAGAAATATAGGAATCTCTTGCAGGAAGTGGATCCCTTACATATTCTTCATAGAAATAATCCTTTAAAAAATTTCTATCTCTATATCTGTGAAATTCTAAAAGAACTCTTGTATCCTCATCCATATCCCACCTATGAGCCAAACTGAAGCGATATTTCTCTTTTTCAGCAGGAACATGCTCTTTTAAACCCCTTTTTCTCTCCTGGGTATAATAGGTCTTCAAAAGGCCTTGGCCATAGTTCTGGGTATTATACTCATAATCTACTCCATAACCAAACCCTAACATCTCACGCCAATCAAGATGTACCCACCCTTTAGAGCGCTCGTTAAAAAGATACCTCCAGGCAGTTAAAATAAAATAACCCCATTCTTTATTGTGGCCTGGTATGACTACAACCCTTGGTTTATTCTCCTTTAATGAATAAGAATAATAGGGAAAATACAAAACTGGAATATCGCCTATATAAAATAAAATATGTTGAGCTACTACTTTATCACCCAGATAAATCTTTATCCTCTGCGCTTCAATTCTATAATGAGGGATATCGAAATTACAAGTAGTAAAATATCCCTTTAAAGCCTCTAACTCCTTCTCAGAAATCTTCTCTATCTTCTGACCCTCACCAAAAACCTTACCGCTGTGAAAATCTCCATGGATGAGAGTACCCTTTTTTGTTCCGAAGTTATAGTAAAGTCTATCTGCTTTTAATACATCCTCTCCCTTATATAATGAAACCTCACCGGTTGCATAAACATCCTTACTTTCAGGATAAACTATCACTTTATCTGCAGTTATCTTAACATCTTCATACCGAATAACTACATCACCTGTAATTCTAACCTCTTTCTTTACCTCAGAATACTCAATCTTCTGACCCTGACAATCAACTGGTGTCTCGTTTTCAACTTCGGCAGAGGTTACATTAAAAAAAAGAAAATTTAACGCACCAGCCCATATTAGACAGATAAAAATCCGCTTAAAATATATCATTATAACTTTAAAACTTTTTAAATGTATCTATGATTCAACGAGGCATCTTTCTCCAATCATTAAGAAATCTTTCAATGCCTATATCGGTTAGAGGATGTTTAATTACTTTTTCAATTACTTCGTATGGAATAGTCGCAATATCAGCACCGGCTAAAGCGGCATCAACCACATGCATAGGATGGCGGATACTTGCTACAATAATCTCTGTTTCATAATCATAATTATCATAAATCCTTCTTATTTGTTTCACTAAATCCATTCCTCTATGAGATATGTCATCTAACCGCCCTATAAAAGGACTAATGTAAGCGGCTTTAGCCTTGGCTGCTAAAAGTGCCTGTGTAGGAGAAAAACATAAGGTCATATTACACCTTATACCTTCATCAGATAATGTCTTGACTGCTTTTAGACCTGCTATAGTAAGAGGAATCTTAATCACAATATTTTTGTGAATCTTGGATAAAGACCTTGCTTCCTTAACCATTCCTTCATAATCTAAACTTATAACCTCGGCACTTATAGGCCCATCTACAATAGAACATATCTCTTTAAGGAGTTCGATAAAATCTCTATTTTCCCTGGATATTAAAGTAGGATTGGTGGTAACTCCATCGAGTATGCCCATCTCTTTGGCTTTCTTTATCTGCTCTATATTAGCGGTATCTACAAAGATCTTCATACCTTCCCCTCCATTCCATTTTATTATTTCCTTTCACTATAGCATAACCTAAGTCTTAATTCAACTTAAAAACTATAACGGTAATCTAACTAAAAAACATCATTCTTTGCTTGATGTAGCCAAAATAGATGCACCAATTAATCCTGCATCCTCACCTAATTTGGCAGGGACAATTTTGACCTGACGGGCTGGGGTTGCCATTGCTCTTTTGGCAACTGTTTCTCTGATAGATTTAAATAAGACATCTCCTGCTAAAGACACACCGCCACCTATAACAATACGTTCAGGATTAAAGACATTAACAAGACCGGCTAAGGCAACGCCAATCAGATAACCTGTCTCTTCCCACACAGCAATAGCTGTCTTATCTCCTAATTTGGCTGCCTGGGATATAATCTCAGGAGTTATTTTTGATATCTTATTATCTGCCAGTTCCAAAATTCTGGACTTGCCTCTCTTTTTTACTAAATCCCTGGCTCTTTTTATAATATAACGATTACCTACATATCTCTCAAGACATGCCTCTCCCCCACAATTACACCTTGGTCCCTTAACATTAATAGGAATATGGCCAACCTCTCCTGCAGTAGAATGTGAACCTCTATAAATTCTACCCTCTAATATAAGAACTCCGCCTACACCCGTTCCCAAGGTAATGCAGATCATATTTTTAGCCCCTTTACCTGCTCCATATTTGAGTTCGGCTAAACCTACCAGATTAACATCATTATCAAGAAAAGTCTTTATCTTTAACTTCTTATATAAGAGACTCTTTAATGGAACATTCTCCCAGCCTTTAACATTAACTAAACGATAGATAAATCCTCTCTCAAAATCTACAGGCCCAGCAACACCTATTCCTAGACCTTTAATTTGCTTATTCTTTAAATTATTATCTTTTAATAAATCACCTATACTTTCTAATATCTTATTTATTAAAATCCTCTTGCTTTTATACTCTTTAGTCTTTAGTATCCTTTTTGCTTCTATCTTCTTAACCTCTTTAAAAAGAGCAATCTTTGTATTGGTTCCGCCCAAATCAACACCTAAGGTATACATTTTTGTACTCTGTCCTTTCTCTTATAAAACTCTTAATTCTTACTTACCATAAATACAGATCTTATTCCTGCCTCTCCTCTTTGCCTCATACAAAGCCTTATCTGAATAATCAATAAGTTTCATAAGATCTTTGGTATCATCAGGGAAAAAAGATATACCAATACTCACCGTAGCATGTGTCTTCTCTGAATCCACCTTAAATATCTCTTCTTCAACCCCTTTTCTAATCCTTTCAGCAACTACTATCGCCCCCTCCTTATCTGCTTCTAATAAAGCGACAGCAAATTCCTCACCCCCGTATCTTGAGATTAAGTCTATCTTCCTCGTATTATCTCTTATAATCCCTGCAATCCGGGCTAAGACTCTATCTCCGGCTAAATGTCCATAATTATCATTGTATCTTTTGAAGTGGTCTATATCTATCATTAAGCTCGCAACTTTTAACTTATTTTCATAAGCCCGTTTCAATTCCTTATCCAAAGCCTCCATAAAATTCCTTCTAAGCAGCAATTTAGTTAACCCGTCTATAGTGGAAAGTTTTTCAACCAATTGATACAATTTAACCTTCCTCATTTCCAGAGCAAACTGACCAATTACAATAGTAAATTTTTCAAAATCTTCAGATTTTAAATTCTCAACTATGACTACATTGGTAATCTTATTATCTATAAACAAAGGGATGGCTAAAAGTGTATTAATAGTGGCAGGGATTTTAAACTTTGAGGCAAATTCATCCCTTTTCTCTGAAGTTATGGACAAAGTTTCCTGCTGGTCATAGACTGCCTTAATAACATCCTTATCATAAGGAAGAGGTTCTTTTAGTTTAGTTTCTGTTACAATGTCATAGGTTGCCTCAGTCTCTACTCTTTTTTTTATAAATCGGATATCAACTAGCCGGCAACCATCGAATTCAAAATTATTCTTTAACTCTGAACATAATATCTTAAATATCTCATCCCACTTCAAGTAAGCGCTCATACGCTTGGTTATTTCATATAAATTCTCTATCTCTTCGGTTTGTCTATCAACATTAGTGTTGTAATCTCTCATCTTTTGGTTTTCTTCTAAAAGACTTTTTTTCTCCTTTAACCTTTCACTCTTTTCTTTCTGATATCCCCGTTTTAAATCCGAGAATTTGGCCCGGCTCTTATAAGCAAGAAAGTATAAAATAACAAATGAAAAAACCATAGAACAGATAAAAAAGGGCTGGAATTTAAAAAATAAAGATATAATAGTCCAGATGCAGCAACCCATTAATATAGAAAAAGAAGTTTTAAAATCCTTAAAATAAGCCGAAAGGATTATGGGCACTATTAAAAAACCCATAAAGATAGAAAAATCACCATTTGAAGTAGTCATCGTTAGCGAACTTAAAACTACTGGAATTATAACAAAAATAAATATCAAGCCCTGCATACTCTATTTCGGCCTCTCTCTTTAGCTTTATAAAGTGCCTTATCTGCTTTATTGATTAACTCCTCAAGATTATCAGCATCATCATTATATGTGGCTACACCCAAAGAAATGGTCACTTGAGTCTTCTGTCTTCTTAAATAAAATACCCTTTTCTCTATCTTTTTACGTATCTCTTCAGCTAAATCAGTTGCTTCTTCCTTTGTCATTTTAGGTAAAACGACAGCAAATTCCTCGCCTCCATATCGACAAACTATCGCATTCTTAGGAAAAGACTCTCTGAATAAAGCCGATGTCTCTTTTAAAACAATATCACCTGCAATATGTCCGTATTTATCATTGTATCTTTTGAAGTGATCTATATCTATCATCAAAAAAGAAACCTTATCTTTCGACTCAGAAGCCTCACTAATCTCTTCTTCAGCCAACTGGCGCATATATCTTTGCACATAACATGCCGTTAAACTATCCGTTCTCGCCAGCCTTTCAGTTTTCTCAAATAACTTAGCGTTTTCAATAGCAACAGCAGCCAGATCGGCAATGATATTCAATAATCTCAAATCCTCTAAATTAAATACATCCTGGTCTTGGCTATCTAAACGAAGAACTCCAAGAGGTCTCTCCTTGCTTATTAAGGGTGTACCGATTAAAGATCTAAAAGGTCTTCTTTCTTCTTGAATCATCTGATAATCAAACCTGTAATCCTTTTTTATATCCTGAATCAAAAGAGGCTTTCTTTTATTCATTATTCTTACATCAAATAAATCTGGCTCTTCGATTTTTATATCTTTTACTTCAGGTTTTTTTTGAAAAGAAGATAAAACCAACTCATGCCTTTTCTCATCCGCCAAAAAAAGTAAACAGATATCTGCTTTGGCAATAATATTAAAGGAATTCCTGGTAATCAAATTGGCTACTTCTGCCACAGACAAACTTGAACTTAAACTCTCTGTTACATCTTTTAATATAGCAAACTTAGAAAATCTTTTCTGATAAGCCTCTGCCTGAAGTTCAAGTTGTCTATTTTTATCAATTAAAGTATTTATATCCTTTTCTATAGTCTCGATCTCTGCCAATTGATAGCCTTCATAGATGTGGACCTTTCGATTATAATAATATGCAGATAGTAAAACTAAAGCGTAAATAATGATATGCAAGTTCATAAAATAATTTCTCGCTACAGCAGAAGCAAAGAGGTTAATAATAATAAAAATAGATAGATAAATAAAGGAAACTACAACCCCAAAAGACATCCAGGAAAGCATGATAAATATATTAAATAAAAAAAGGCAGGTGTTTATCAATTGTTTATAAAATAAATAATCATCACTTAAAAGACCCAAAAATTGAATCAATAATACAACTATAATCACTGGAATTACAATAGCAAATATCTTTAACATCTTCATTGTTATAAAAGTATCTCTTCAATAAAAACAAAAAAGGCGTACATCTGTAAGTGTACGCTCACTTTGATTTAAAACTTGTAGCAAAATATCCATCTAAACAATAGTCTCTTCCGTCTCATTATCAAAAAAGTGAACTTTAGACATATCAAAAACAAGTTCTACTTTCTGATTAACCTCTGGCTGCTCTTTAGAACTAACCTTGGCAGTAAAAGAACTCTTTCCGGTATTAAGATAAAGTATTGTTTCAGAACCCATTGGTTCTACTACTTCTACAGTCGCCTGGACTGTTACTTCTTTTGGAGCCTCCGGAATAAATAATTTATCATGAATATCTTCTGGTCTTATACCAAAACAAACCTCTTTATTCCTATAATCTTTAAGTTTATCATACATCTCCTCA
>CAZQVU010000007.1:1679-16249 GCA_964596885.1 uncultured Planctomycetia bacterium | reverse complement strand
ATAGTCCATATTGACTAAATCAAGAGGAGTAAATATATGAAACTAATAGTCCAGATACCCTGTTTTAATGAAGAAGAAACCTTGCCTATAACTGTCAAGGATATACCGCGGAATATTGAAGGTATTGATAAGGTTGAGGTTTTAGAAGAATTACTTGACATTCTTCATTTAATCTAATAAAATAGATTTGTGTCTAATAAATTAGATTAAGGAGTATTTAACTATGTTAGAAAATTTATTATTTTTTACCAATGCCCAAAAGATACTCTCTTTTCTTATTAAGAATCCAGATAAGGAATATTTTGACCGTCAGATTTCTAAACTCACAGGTATAAGCAGAGCCGGCACAAATTTTGCCTTAAGAGATTTAGCGAAGCAGGGTGTGGTTTTGCGAGAAAAACGTGGAAGAATGTATTTTTATAAAGTGCCGTCAAATGACATTTTTATAAGATACTTAAAGATTTTACAGAATATTGTCACTTTGCATCCTTTAATTAAAAAATTAAAGAAGTTTTCTCTAAAGATAATTCTTTATGGCAGTGCAGCCAAAGGAGAAAACCATTCTGACAGCGATATCGATATTTTTATTATAACCAGAAATATCAAGAAAGTTGAAAAAATAATATTTAAAGACAAATTAAGAGAAAAGATTCAGTATATTGCCTATACGCCTCTTGATTTCGTAAAATCTAAAAAAAGTAATCCGATTTTCTATAGGGAAGTTGGAAAAGGGATAATATTATGGCAAGAAAAATGAATTTGGAGTTTCAAAAGGCGCTTCAGAAGAAAAAACTGTTACCTTTTAGCAGAGGAAAAATGCTGATAAAAAAAGAATTAAAAGCTGCTGAAGACGATCTTAATGAGGCTAAGGATAGATTAAAAAATAAGAAATTTAAGTATGCAACAATTACTGCTTATTACTCTATGTTTCATGCAGTAAGAGCGCTTATTTATTCGAAGAACTACAGAGAGAAAAGCCATTATTATCTATTAGTTGCTCTACAGGCATTATTTATTGATAATGGCTTGATTGATGAAGAATTAGCAGAAGATTTTCATAATGCTATGCTTCTTAGAGAAAGCGCAGATTATCATAGTGAATTTTCCAAAAAGGGAGCAGTATCTTGCATTGAATCTGCCACAAAGTTTCTAAATAAAGTTAAGAGCTTCTTTAAGCATAGATAAACCCCTGTCCCGTTCGCGTTGCGGGACATTGGTTCTGTTTGAGGCGAAACCTCGGACAGTATAGCTGTATTTGTAAGAGATAAATAAATGTCTTGCAATTTAGATATAACTAAACTGTAATACATAACAGAAATTTACTTGACATATATTGCAAAAATAGTTATACTATAATTGTTAATACTGCATAAATAGTGAGGTAAATGTGATTATTCAAAGAGACCTTCTTGGTCAAATAAAGCCATTTTTAAAAAGAGGTGAATTTATAGCTATTGTGGGACCACGGCAGGCGGGCAAAACCACTTTTTTAGAAATCCTCAAAGATTATTTATTGAAAGAATTAAAAGTTTCACCTCGCCGGCTCCAGATGGTAACTTTTGAAGATAGGAAATTGCTAAGGCAGTTTGAGGAGGATCCTATTGCTTTTGTTCGCTCATATATCTTGCCATCGGCTGATAAGATATCTTATCTTATGATAGATGAATTTCAGTATGCCAAGGAGGGTGGACAGAAGTTAAAATTAATCTATGACACAGTAGAAAATGTAAAGATTATAATAACAGGCTCATCTTCCTTAGACATAAAAGCCCAGGTAGGAAAATATTTAGTAGGTCGTATATTAACCTTTCATATATATCCTTTTAATTTTGGAGAATTTTTAAGGGTTAAAGATAAAAGACTTGAGAGGATATATCAGGAAAAAAATAAGGAAGTTATTAAGTGGCTATCTGGATATAGACACATAAAGCAGGAAAAAAAGACAGATATTTTTGCTCAAGAGTTCATAAAATATTACGAAGAATATTGCATATGGGGCGGTTATCCGCAAGTTGTATTATCTAAAAGTATTAAAGAACGCCAAAAGCTTCTCAATGACATTTATAACAATTACATTTTAAAAGATATAAAGGGACTCTTAGAATTAGCAACTGAGAAAAATCTCTATTCGCTTTCTCAATATTTAAGTGCCCAAATTGGCAATCTTCTAACCTATCAAAATTTGGAGCAATCTTGTAGTCTTAATTACCGTCAGCTTAAAAAGCACCTTAATATTTTAAAAGAAACTTTTATCTCTCAAGAAATCAGGCCATTTTTTAAAAATCGACAGAAAGAATTGTCCAAAAATCCGAAAATATTTTTTATGGATTTAGGTTTTAGAAACAACCTTATGGATAATATGAATAGTTTAGTTAAGCGTTCAGATGCAGGAGCAATTGTAGAAAATGCAGTCTTTATCAGACTTAGCCAGCTTTCTCAGGGAATGAATAAGATAAATTTTTGGCGCACAAAATCAGGAGCAGAAGTAGATTTTGTATTTCATACAAAAGGAGATATTGTCCCCATAGAAGTTAAATATTTAAAGTTTGAAAAAGAAAAAGTATCAAAAAGTTATGCAAGTTTTATTAGTTCTTTCAGGCCTAAATGTGGGATTGTGTTAACAAAAGATTATTGGGGTAGACTAATAAAAGATAAAACCAAGATTCTATTTGCCCCGGTCTATTATCTTTGACTTTTAAAATTTCTTTAAGCTTGGAATAAAACAGCTAAGGAAACACTAAAAGTATATGATGAGGTTTTAGGAAAGTGAAAATAACCATAGTCCATATTGACTAAATCAATATGGGGGTAAGATTAAAAAACCTGTCTCACCTTGGAGGTGGGACAAGAGTGTTTTCGTTTATAAAATTCGTCAAGGATATGCTTGATAATTGATGGTATTGATAGGGCTGAGGTTATTTGAGAGAGGGAGTTATGGATTTTAAAAAAGTTCTTAAGTTGCTTATAGAAGATTTTAACAAAGAAGAGATAAATTATGCTTTAATGGGTGGTTTCGCTATGGGGGTATTGGGTATTATGAGGGCAACTATGGATTTGGATTTTCTCATAGATTATAACCATCTTCCCAGGATTAGGAAGATTATGAAGAAATACAACTATAATTGTGTATATGAATCAAAGAATGTTTCGCAATATGTATCGGATGTAAAAATCTTTGGAGAGATTGATTATCTCCATGCTTTTAGAGAGATATCCATTTCTATGCTTAAAAGGTCTAAGGAGATGCCGCTTTTTAAAGGAGAGATTAAAATAAAAGTATTACTGCCTGAAGACATTATTGGCTTAAAATTACAGGCGCTTGTCAATAACCCTGAAAGAGAAAATCAGGAAACAGCAGATATAGAAAGAATTGCCAATTTTTATAAGGATAGGTTAAGATGGGATTTAATAAAGGAGTATTTTGACCTTTTTGACAAAGAAGAGGAATATGCCAGATTAAGGAAAAGATATGGACAGATTAACTGATAAAGAGAAGCAAGAACTATTAGATTTTGCGTATTCTTCTGAATTAAGAGAGGATTTCCGTCAAATGGAAGAAAGACGCAATCAGTATATAAAACGCTCTTTTACTGCAGATGATTATATAGAGTTTTTAAATTTTACCAATGCTGTGATAAATCATAAAAGAAAATCATTCAGAAAGATAAAAGGAGATAATTTTAAAATATAGTTAAAAACCTGTCTCACCTTGGAGGTGGGGCAGGAGAGTTTTCGTTTATAAAATTCGTTTAAGTTCGGGACAAAATAGCCAAAGAGATATTAGATATATGATGAGGTTTTAGGAAAGTGAAAATAACCATAGTCCATATTGACTGAATCAAAAGGAGTAGATATATGAAACTAATAGTCCAGATACCCTGTTTTAATGAAGAAGAGACCTTGCCTATAACTGTTAAGGATATACCGCGGAATATTAAAGGTATTGATAAAGTTGAGGTCTTAGTTATTGATGATGGAAGCACTGATAGGACATCTGAGGTAGCCAAAGAATTAGGTGTTGAGCATATTGTTAGGTTTAATAGGAATAAAGGCTTGGCTAAGGCATTTTCAACGGGCCTCGATGCTTGTTTAAAGTTAGGAGCGGACATTATAGTAAATACTGACGCAGATAATCAATACAAAGGTGAAGATATACCAAAATTGATTAAGCCTATCTTAGAAGGTAAAGCAGATATAGTAGTTGGAGACAGACAGATTGATACTATAAAGGATTTTTCATTTATGAAGAAAAAACTCCAAAAAATAGGTAGTTTAGTAGTAAGACATGTTTCAGGTACCGATATACCAGATGCCACAAGTGGTTTTAGGGCATTTAGCAGAGAGGCAGCCTTAAATATTAATGTTCTTTCTCCTTTTACCTATACACTTGAAACCATAATTGAAGCAGGTAATAAAGGTATGGTCATAATTGGTGTACCCATAAGGACTAATCCTAAATGCAGGGAATCAAGGTTATATAAGAACATTGGACAATACATAGTCAGGTCTATCATTACCATAATTCGCATTTACACGATGTATCAGCCTTTAAAGACCTTTTTCTATGTAGGCGGATTAGTATTTTTTGCAGGGTTTTTATTGGGATTGAGATTTTTGTATTTTTATCTTATAGGTAATGGTGCAGGCCATATCCAGTCTTTAATTTTAGCGGCTGTGTTATTAATAGCCGGATTTATGATTATTATGATTGGTTTAGTTGCGGATATTGTTTCATTTAACAGGAAGATGGTAGAGGATGTTTTGTATAGAATTAAGAAGATGGAAGTTTTTTCTAAAGGGACAGAGAGATATAATGATGAAAGATAAATTAAACCGAAATAAAAAGGGACAAATTACTGGATTATTATCGCCTTTTTTGGAAAAGCTCCGAATGTCAAAAGTTATACCGTGGATTAATGGGAAAGATTTATTGGATTATGGGTGTGGTTCAGCAACTTTATTATCATTATTATCTTCAGATATAAACTATGTAGGGATTGATATAAGTTCAGAAATTATTGAAGATTGTAAAAGAAAATTTCCTACGGCTAAATTTTATTGCTTAAATCTTGAGAAGGAGAGGTTGCCTATAGATAATAAATTTGACACAGTTGTAATGTGTGCTGTTATTGAGCACTTATCAAACCCTGATGGTGTTCTAAGAAAAGTAAAAACAATCCTTCGCAGAGGTGGTAGATTGATTATTACAACTCCATCTCCTTGCGCTGAAAAACTTTTAGAATGGGGAGCAAAATTGAGATTGTTTAGTAAAGAAGCGAACGAAGAACATAAGAAATACTTTTCAAAAGATGACTTATATAACCTGGCAAAGAAAAACAATTTATCTGTTGAACATTATGAAAGATTTGCTTTTGGTTTTAATCAATTGTTAGTTTCAAAAAAGACAAATGAATAAGAAACATTACCTGAAGATTATATGAAAAAGAAATTATCAACTATCCTTATAATTGCTACTATATTTTTCTTTCTTGGCGGATATTTGTGGTTGAATTGGGATGAGTTAAGCCAATATCAATGGGATATTAATATTGGTGGGTTAATTAATTCATATGTTATTCTATTATTTTATTTCGTTATTGCTGTATATATTTGGCAAAGATTGCTTGGGGAAATAGGTGCTAAGTTAAAACTTGGTGAAAGTTTTAGAATTTGGTTTTCTTCACAGTTAGGTAAATATATACCTGGAAAGGTTTGGGCGTCATTAGGACGGATATATTTATGTCAGCAGGTTGGCATATCAAAAAGGATTTCTTTAACAAGTATTATTTTTGAATATGGCTTAATTGCTGTAAGTGCCTTTATATTTGGAATGCCTTTATTAATTTTTTGGACAGATAAAGAGATTGTGAATCGCTTTTTGCCAATATGTTATTTGATACCAGTTGCACTTTTAATGTTACATCCTAAAATTTTTGAAAAGATAGCGAATTTTATTTTAATTAAATTTAAAAAGAATCCGATAGCATTAAATTTTTCCTATATTAGGATGCTTGGTTTTGTTGTTTTTTATGTATTTGCTTGGATAATTATGGGCTTAGCGTTTTATTATTTTATTAATTCAATTTATGTGATAGATTTTACATATTATCCTGTTTTAGCGGGGATACTTGCTTTATCTATATTGGCAGGCTTTCTGTGTTTCTTTGTTCCGGCTGGTCTGGGTGTTAGAGAAGGTGTATTAACAGGATTATTAAGCATTTATTTACCACTTGAGATAGCCATAGTTATTGCTATAGGTTCACGGATATGGATTACTCTCGGAGAATTGACTGGAGTTGGTCTGGCTGAGATTTCTAACTTAATAAAGAGACGAATATGAAAATAGCCATAGTCCATGATTATCTAAATCAATATGGAGGAGCAGAGAGGGTTGTAGAAGCCTTGCATGAAGTATATCCTAAGGCGCCTATCTATACCTCTATCTATGATAAAGATATAATGCCTGATAGTTTTAAATCTATGGATATAAGGACCTCTTTTATGCAAAAGTTACCTTTTAAAAGGAGGCATTTTAAGAAGTATTTGCTTTTATATCCGAAAGCCTTTGAATCTTTTGACTTTTCTGGATATGATGTGGTTTTGAGTTCATCTAGTGCCTTTTCAAAATGCCTACGAACAAATAAAAACACCTGCCATATCTCATACATTCATACTCCAGCAAGATTTATCTGGTTTTATGAGGATTATATAAAAAGAGAGGATATAGAGGGAGTGTATTTAAAGGTTTTGCCCAGTATTATCAGATACTTAAAGAGAAAAGATATTGAATCATCTAAAGGCGTTGATTATTTTATTGCCAATTCAGAAAATGTCAAAAAAAGAATAGAAAGATTTTACAGAAGAGAGGCAGAGGTTATTCACCCACCTGTTGAATGTCATAGATTCTGCCCTCCAGACCAAATATCCACCCCAGGGGTGAATGATGAAAGGGTGAATGATAATAATGGCTATTTTCTTATAGTCTCACGGCTAAGGGAGTATAAAAGGATTGATATAGCAATTGAAGGATTTAATGAATTAGGATTGCCTTTAAAGATTATTGGAGATGGAAGTCATAGAGAGAAGTTGGAGAAGATAGCCAAATCTAATATTGAGTTTTTGGGCAAGGTGAATAATGAAGATTTAGTTGATTATTACAAAGGATGCTCTGCTTTAATTTTTACAGGCGAGGAGGATTTTGGCATAACTCCTTTAGAGGCGCAGGCTTGTGGTAAGCCAGTTATTGCTTATAGGGGAGGTGGCGCCTTAGAGACAGTAATAGATGAAACCCTTGTCCCGCCACGCGATCGGGACAAGAGGTTAAAGACAGGTAAATTCTTCTATCCTCAAGATAAGGATGCTTTGGTTAAGGCAGTTAAAGAATTTAATCCGTCTGATTATGACCCTGATATTATAAGAAAGCATGCCTTAAAATTTGATAAGAGCGTCTTTAAGAAGAAGATAAAAGAGTTTGTAGATAAGAGTTTTAAGGAGTTTATTAGTGGATAGGATACAGGTTTTATTAAATACTTTAAGTTCCTCTTTTTTGCTAGCAGCATCACTGGCTGCTTTATACAACTTCTATAAAAAGAATTCCTTCAGATGGTTGTTTGCAGGGATTGTCTTTTTGCTGGCTTCAGTTAATAAGATTTTTGATTTTGATAATAGGATAGTCGGCAGGTGGTTATTATCAAGTGGAATCGGTTTTATAAATTATATAAATAAGGTTTTACCCTGGCTGAAACTTTATAAGCAGCCGGGATTTGTGGTTGATTTTGTTTTTCTTATTTTAGGCGCTGTTATTATCTTATTATTATGGAATATCTTAAAAGATAAACCTTTAAGTCTTTTATTCTTTTTAATAGGTATAACTTCCTTTTTAATAGTTGTTATTTTGGGTTTTAATTTGGCTGTGTTAAAATATGATAGTCTGCATATTGTGATATATCAATTAAGTAAGGATAGTTTTGAGGTAATTGGAAGTTTGAGTTTATTTATATCATTTTTGACCTATTTCGGTCATTAAGCAGGAGGGAAAAAATGGAAGGTTTAAGGATTTATTTTAATAACCTTATGAACCTGGAGTGTTTTGTCAAGATTACATTTGTCTGGGTGGGGATATTCTGTCTTATTAATTTCCACAGAAGAAAAAGTGTAAGCTGGTTGATATTGAGTCTGTTTTTCTGGGGTCTTTTGTTAAATAAGATCTGGCGGATTAATGAACTGTTAGGCAATTGGTTGGTAGTTAAGAAATACTATATATTAGAGATAATTGATAAAATTTTACCTGGATTAGATATAGTCCATAATACATCAAATCTGCTTTTGGCTATATTCTACATCTTATTATTGATTATGGTTATAGTGGTTATAAGACAGGTTGCCTTTAGGAAATTTTGTGCTATGTTGGGATTTAGTGGCTTTGTTATCTATTTTATAGCAATTTCTCTTTGGGGATTCTGGGCATTCTGTAGCCAGTGTAATATTCCAGTCGATATCATTATGACCTTTAAGAATACTTTATTAACTATGGGTAATTTATTCTTTATAGGTAGTTTTATACTTGCTATTAAGAGATGAAAGATAAAACAAGATATATACAGTTTATATTAATTGGCTTTTTACTTTTGTATCTATTATGGCCTTATTTTAAATGGATGGTAGTTGAATGGGAGAATAACCCCAATTATGGACATGGCTATCTTATACCTATTGCCTGTATTTATCTTATCTTTAGAAAAAGGAATATCTTAAAGCAACTACCTGATAAACCGAGTATTTCAGGTATTTTTCTTATTCTCTTAGGTTTAGTTATTTATTTTATAGGTATCAGGATAGAGTTTAAGCAGGTTGTGTTGTTTTCATTTCTGGTTATGGTCTTGGGGGTAATTGATTCATTCTGGGGCAAAGAAGGGTTAAAAGAGTTAGTATTTCCTGTAGGATATTTTGTATTCTGTATACCTATGCCATATACCTTAGAATCCTTAACAGTACCCCTTAAACTTATGGCATCAATTGTATCAACTAATATATTACACTTTTTCGGTTTTATGGTGGCAAGGGAGGGGAATATCATTCAATTACCCAATTACACCTTAGAGGTAGCAACTGCCTGTTCTGGTTTAAAGTCGCTTGTTTTGGTAACTGCTGTAGGTGCTCTTTATGCTTATATAACACAACCTACACTAAAAAGGAAATGGTCCTTATTCTTATTATCAATACCCATTGCAGTATGTGCTAATATTTCCAGGATTGTCATAGTGGGTATGCTGGCGGCTAAATTTGGTGAAAAGATAGCCTTTAACTTCGTTCATGATTTCTCAGGGATATTTGTCTTTATTGTGGCAGGTGCATTACTTGCCTTATGCGGAGTGATAATAGAATGGATAGTAGAAAGATAGGCTGGATTATAATTGTCATCTTGGTAGTTGTTATCATAAGTTTAAAATTTGACCTTTTATCAACCACTAAGGAGTTTGAAAGAAAGAGCCTTTTAGATTTTCCTCATACCTTAGGTAATTGGAAGGGGAAGGATTTAGAATATCCTGATTGGCTGTCTGATGAATTGAAGGCAGAGGAATTTATTATGAGAGAGTATGAAGATAAAGATGGTAATAATCTTATGCTTTATGCAGGATTTTTCACATATAGAAAAAGCACCTCAACCCATAACCCTGATGTCTGCTATCCAGCCCAGGGCTGGAAGATAGAGGAAAAGGATATAGTAAAATTAGATATAGATGGTAGGAGTTATTCAGTAGCAGAGAGGATAATATCAAAAAACCTCAATAGGCAGGTAGTTTTATTCTGGTATCAGATAAAGGATAAGACCATAACTAATAAGATAAAGCATCAGATGCTCATCATAAAGGATGCTCTTATTGAAGGTAAGATGAGGGCATCAATTGTAAGGATATCTATGCCTATTAAGAACAAATCAATTGATGAGGCCTTAGAGATAGAAAAGGAATTTGCTAAAATCATAATTCCGAAATTAAGCGAGTATCTACCTTAAGATGAAGAAAAGATTTATTAAATTAACAATTTTTGTCGTATTAATTTTATTTATAAATGTATCAGTATCTTGCTGCGTGGCTGCAGAAATTAGGTGGCTTTATGATTTTAATAAAGCAAAAGAAGAAGCCCTTAGTGAAGATAAAGTCATTATGGCAGTTGTTATAACTGAATGGGATGATGCCTCATACAATCTTATAAATAAGGTTCTTAATGAAGATGAGATTATAAAGTTATCCAGGAGATTTATCAATCTTCAGGTATCCATTTTAAATAGGGATTTTGTTAAACGATTTAATATAAATACCTTTCCAACTACCTTGTTTTTAAAGAAAGAAGATGGCACTTTTTATGAGTTAGATAGGATAATAGGTTGTCAAAAGAAGGATACCTTTCTGAGTCTAATGAAGAATATATTAGAAGATAAAGATTATAAATCCAAAGAGAAGATTGTCAGTTCTAAAGAGTTTGATGAGTTAGCCTTAAACGAGAAGATAAGCATCTTAAAAGATGTAGCAGAAGATATGGAAAAGCAAAAAAGATACTATGAGGCTAAAGATTACTTAATGAGGCTCGTTGATATAGATAAAGAGAATAAAGAAAAGATAGAAAAAGAGATAGATTATCTAAGGGCTTTAATCTATTTTGAACAGATGAAGATAGGTAATGCTATAGATATCTTAGAAGGATTAGATACCAAAAAGGCAGACTTTAAACTTATTGAATGTTACCTGGTTGATAATGACTTAGATAAGGCAGAGGCTCTTATTCAATCGTATCTTGAAAGATACCCGCAAGATGAAAGGGCACCTTTTTTATTAGATACTCAGGCAAACCTTTATTTTAGAAATAACCGGATTAAAAAAGGCATAGATACCTATTTAAAGATAATAAAAGACTATCCTGATACAGAATACGCTAAGAATGCCCGCCAGACTATTGAAACAATGATTGCCTGGCCTAAAAGAAGAGAGGAGTTATATATAAAAAGAGAGATTCAAAATAAGGTTGTCATAGTACCTGATATAAAAACCTATCTATATTATATATCCTTGTGGACAGATAAAAAGATTTATCCTGTCTTGATTGATGGCTCTTACTTAAATGATAGATTTATTCAGGAATTTAACCCTAAAGAGGTAGAAAGAGTCCGTTCTATTATGCTTCCTGGTGCAATTGATGAGGCACTCCTTTTAAAAACACTTTTTACCAGCTGGCAGGATGATGATTTGCTGACTGCTATAAATAAAAAGGTGACTAAAGAGGATATAAGACAATATCTAAAGGATAAAGGGCATATTCCCCTGGGTATTGTCCTGACCAGAGTTAATGATGGCCAGATGCCAGCGGCTGTGGCTTTGGCATCAGCCAGAGATCAGATACTTGATTTTCTACCTTTTACCTCTAAAGGCGAAAAAATAGTCAGTTTTGATAAGATGCAGAGTCTAAAGAGTAAGATAGAAGGTATTATAAAGAGGTGGCATTATCCCTATTTAGGCTTATTAGACGGCATAGATTATATAACCATAGCCGGTGACTTTCCATATGCCTATAATTATCAAAAGACGCCGTTAAAAGGTAGATATTCTCTGGATGATGCCTTAGCAAGAGATGATAAACAAAATAGATATGCCTATTGCGGCAGGATAATAGGTAACTGGGATATGTCAATCTACCAGGCAATGTGCAGTCTCTTTTTACAACCAAAAGATGCCTTATTCTTTAATACCTATAGTCATTCAGGTAATTGGAAAGATTATAGAACCGATTTAGCAAGCCATATGTTATCAGATATACTGGATGTAACCAATATTGAAAATAAAGCCGCTTCCCTGGAAAGATGGCAGATTCTAAATAAGGAAAAGGGTAATATCTATGGTCTACTCTTTATAAATTCATCAGGTGGTGCGTATGATTGGCAGACATCTACTGATAAGGCAAAGGTAGATGATATACCTGAATCTGAACCCTGTATAGTTATCTTTACTCATTCTAATTCAGCAGCAGATCCCTATGATGAAAACACAATAGCTGGCAGGTGGCTTAAAAATGGTGCCTATATCTATTTTGGTTCAATTAGTGAACCCTATGTTCAGTCTTTTAAGACACCCTCTGAGGTGGTGGTTGATTTATTATTTGGAAGACCATTTTCACAGAGTCTAATGAAGGATTCAGGGCTATGGTCTAATCCCTGGAGATTAATCTTTATTGGCGACCCTATGTATTCATTGCTTCCTTATAGGATGAAATCTGTAGATAATACAATTAACGAAGAATTAGAACAAGAGAAAAAGGGATTATAAGTAAGATGGTGAGGGTTCTTCATAAGAAAGAGATATTTATATTTTCTATGGTGGCTATGGATACGGCACTTATTACCCTGACCTACATTATTGCTGTTTACTTAAGGCTAAATTTTCCTCTTTTTGCAAAAAGCGCAGCCCTGCTTAATCCTTTAAACTATAAAGTAAGTTATCCAGTGCTTTTATTCAGCTGGCTTACCATCCTAAGTATTATGCGCCAGTATGAACCCAGAAGAAGGTGGAATATGCAGGATATACTTTTTTCAATTGGTGTTGCTGTAACTGTGGGCACACTTTTACTTCTTGTATTTACTTACGGTGTCTTTCATATGCAATTTTCACGTTTAGTGCTTTTATACCTCTGGGTAATAGGAATTATTCTTTTAGTCTTATCCCGTCTTTTTGTAAGGACACTTTTAAGATGGTTTTATACTCAAGATATTGCTATAAGATTTGTCATTATAACTGGTTTTGGTGAGGCGGCTAAAAATTTGGCTCAAGATTATAAGAATTACCCTGAGATGCTTTATAAATTGCGTGGTTTTGTAGTAGATAAGAATACTAAGATAACTGCTAAGGATAAGAGATGGGCTAAAGAGTTCTCAGAGAAGGGTATCTTAGGTTATATGGATGATTTAGTTGATATTGTAAGAAAGGAACAGGTAACCTATGTAGTTTTGACTTCACAACTTCCTGACAGAGAAAAACTTAGAGATATTTATGATACCTTAACTCAGGAGGGAGTAGATGTTAAGATTGTGCCAATGTTATATGAACTGGGTCCTAAATTTTTAGATTTTGATGAGATTGGAACTGTTCCCATTATAGGATTAAGAGAAATCCCTATGGCTGGTTGGGAGGCAGTAGGGAAAAGGCTCATTGATATTGTAGGTTCTTTTGTTGGGCTTATTTTGCTTTCGCCTTTATTTTTAGTTGTGGCTATCTTGATTAAGAAGGAATCAGAAGGTCCGGTGTTTTTTGTCCAGGAGAGGATAGGCCAGTTTGCCAGGCCCTTTAAGATGTATAAATTCAGGACTATGTACATAAACCATAAAAATACATCGCATAAGACAGAAAGAAATGATAGTCGAATAACCAGAGTGGGTTCATTTTTAAGAAGGACATCTATTGATGAATTACCCCAGCTTGTAAATGTATTAAAAGGGGATATGTCCTTAGTTGGACCAAGACCAGATGCCTATAGTTTCTTGAGAGACTATTCTCACTGGCATAAAAGAAGACTTTATTTAAGGCCTGGTATGACTGGTCTTGCTCAATCAAAAGGAATAAGAGGAGGAGGTTCTACATTAAGTAAAGATAAGACCAGACTCGATATTGAATATATGAAGAATCAATCACTCATCTTAGATATAAAGATTTTATTTAAGACACTATTTACAGTCTTATTTCATAAGGAGGCGTATTGATGAAAGACTATTCTTTAAATCATAGTAGGGTTCTTTTGACAGAGTTTAATGGAAGGAAGTCTTTTAAGTGTCCATTATGCGGCAGACCTCTGATTGTTGATGACGGCAAAAAGTGGAAGTTGAAGACTAGAATCGTCATCTTCTTGCAAAAAAAGACACTGGCAAAATGTAAATACTGCAAGAATGACATTGAGGTTCCAGTTCGTTTTGACCTTAAGACAGCCATTAATAATTTTAAAGAGGGTAGGAAAGAACTATCCATTGAACCGGAGCAAAGTTAAGCGATAATTTACTATATTTATTAAAAGTAATATATTCTTCTTGATTATGCATAGCATAATCTGACATTATATAATATTTCATACTCAAAAACGTCTCGGAGTTGATGCGTATAGACTTTCTGTGGGCGAAAAAAGGTAAAATTTTTCAGTTTTTTAGTCTAATGTCTATAGTCAATCTACCTTTATTAACGCTATGTGCTATGTTCTGTGCCCTATACCCTATATACTAAATACTGCTTTTCTATTCTTTGTTTTTGTCCAAAAGCCTATATACTCGATTCTATATAGATGTGGATACTACCTTTTGATGTTAAATATCCAGAGAAAAGGACAAACATAAAGACCAGCTTAATTGCTGGTATTTTTAATATTAAAATAGGGCTTTACAAAATAAAGTCCTCAATTAACGACCTTGAACAAATAAAATAGGAGGTGCAAAATGTTAAAATGAACTCTAAAACTTATTCTTATAGGATTTTGTAGTATTCGCATTTTTAGGTAAAGGCAAGAAAAGGATTTTCGTGAAATAGGGTGTCACAAAAGTA
>CAZQVU010000007.1:0-1579 GCA_964596885.1 uncultured Planctomycetia bacterium | reverse complement strand
GATATTTTTCTTATTAATAGCAACTCAAGTCCAGGCATTTCAGGTCTGTTATTATGACTTTTCTGATGCACCAGATTATGGAGCAGCCTATCATAAGATAAGAACAACAGATACATCCTGGCAATGGTTTGGAAGTGGAGTTGACAGTGAGACCTCAGTCGGAAATGACCCAGAAGATGATGGTTTTACCTGGTCACCCTTTATACCGGGTGAAACTGGCTGGATAAAATTTACAGCCCATTCAAGAAGGAAAGCCGGTGTATATGAGCAAATAAGGGTCTGGATAGACTGGAACCAAAACAAAGTATTTGAATCAACTGAGTGTATTAAGCATCAGGCCTGGAAGGTTCCTGATACAGGCACAACCATAAAGACCTTAACTGAGACTGTTTACTTTACTGTTCCAACCAATGCCTTATTAGGAACTACCTGGCTGAGGGCAAGAATCTGCTGCCAGAATCATGTTGACCCAACAGGATACAGGTCTCAAGGCGAAGTTGAGGATTACAAAGTAGATGTGGTGCCAGAACCAGCCAGTATGATTTTGTTGGGAAGTTTAGCCACTGGTCTATTTGGTTTTGCAGGTTTAAGGAAAAGGTTTAGGAGATAATTTTTTCTAAATTCTAGATTCTATGCACTGCTTTTATGACATCGCACATTGGACCTGGGACTTAGATATTGTTTTTTTGCTTTTACGCTATGCTCTATGCGCTTTGCACTATGCTTTTAAAACTATGCTCTTTGTTCTATGCACTATGCTTTTAAAACTATACTCTATGCCCTAAATAGATACTAAAGACTGCCTTTTTATGGTATTTAATCTAATAATTACTATAAATAAACAAAAGATTACCTTGACTGACAGGTCTACTTGTGATAGACTTTTTAATAAAATTTAAAAAAAGGGCAAGGAAATAAATGAGAAATCTTTTAATAGTAGTTACTGCAATCATCTTAGTCGTTAGTTTTTCATCTGAAACTTTAGCCAATTGGAGTCAACTCTTTATTACCGATGATAAACCAAATCTGCTCAATTTATGGTCTAATAAAGAATTTCAAGATATTAACTGCAATGATGAAAATTGGACTTCCTGGCAGAGTTTAGATGGTTTTTTAGCCCAGGGATACACTACCGTATATAATTACGGAATTAAAGATATCTATTTAACTGTTATATGGGTGGATTCGCACCCTGAACCCCTTTATTTAGCAGCCCAAGAGGTTCATTATGATTTTTCAACAGGTTCTGTCGTAGATGTTTTTAATTATGGATTATATTGGGATGGCAGCAGTTGGGATGGTGGCGGCATTAAGGTTAGTCCGGGTTCTAAGTATGCTGAATATTTTGAAGCGGCCGGCGGACAATATGAACCTATGCATCCTGTTCATGAACCAAGGGGTCTTATTTTATTCAGTATTGGAATATCAGGTTTATTTTTATTCAACATAAAAAGAAAAGTAAAATTCAGTACTTAAATATAAGCAAAATATTACCATGGAAAAAACAAAAGATTTTTCTTGACAAGATTTAAGTGCTATGCTATATTAAAGGCAACATTAAATATTAACAATCAGGAAC
>CAZQVU010000006.1:9072-16457 GCA_964596885.1 uncultured Planctomycetia bacterium | reverse complement strand
ATAAGACGATATAGCCAAATACCTTTTTTTCCTTTTTTAATGGAAAAACATAAGCAAGGCTATTAGATGCAAGTTGTAATACTTGGGTTTTTTTGATTTGTCTGGTTTTTTTAAGAGCGGCTAAGATTCTAATAGATGATTCTTTAAATCTTTTTTTATTTCTCTCATTAATGAAACTACAATATTGCATAAAGTCTTCGATGTTTTTCGGAATATGATCCATCTCTAACCAAAAAACTTTTTTTCCCAAGACTTCTCTGAAAGAGTTTTTTAAATCCTGATATTGTTTACTAGAAATTAATCTGTTAAACATTCCTTAACGCTTTATAATCTATCTTTATACTCTCTCATAGGGTTCAAATAGTTTCTTATATTCATTTAAAGCAAATCTGTCTGTCATACCAGCAATATAATCACAGATTACTCTATGTATGCCGTCTTTTTCAGCAAGTTTGAGGAATTTTGCAGGTATCAATTTCGGTTTATTTACATATACTGTAAACAATTGTCTTATAAACCTATCTGCCTTATCTGACATTCTTATAACATGAGGATGATTATATAGATTGTCAAATAGAAAATTGCTTATTTGTTTTTTCTTTTTATTAAAGTTTACAGAGTTGCTTACTATTTTCTGTTCTATATCTCGTGCATCTTCTGGTGATTTTATCTTATGTCGTTTCAGATTCCTTTTAGTTTCATTCAGTAAATCAGAAACATACATATTAATCAATTCTCTAATAATCAAAGATTTCTTTATCTTCTCCTTTAATTTAGGATATTTCTTTTCAACTTTTGTAGAGGCATCTCTCCAAAGTTCAATTTTATCAATTTCTTCTATAGAAATCAATCCAGAAGTTATACCATCGTCCAGATCATGATTATTGTAGGCTATTTCATCCGAGGCGTTTACGACCTGAGTTTCTAAAGAGGCATTTTTATCTAAATCAAAGGAATCAATTTTTGGAGTGTCATAAATTGTAGTATGTTTTATAATACCCTCTCTTGTTTCCCAGGTGAGATTCAAGCCTCTAAAGTTCGGATATCGTTCCTCAAGATAGTCCACTATTCTAAGGGCCTGCCTATTATGCTCAAAGCCACCGCGTCTTTTCATTAAATCATGAAGCGCTTTCTCACCTGAATGACCAAAGGGAGGGTGGCCTATATCATGAGCCAAGGCTATTGCCTCAACCAGATCTTCATTAAGATTTAAAGACCTGGCTATAGTTTTAGATATCTGCAAAACCTCTAATGTGTGGGTAAGACGAGTTCTATAATGGTCACCTTCATAGTTGACAAAAACCTGAGTTTTGTACTGAAGGCGTCTAAAGGCTGTTGAGTGGATTATTCTATCTCTATCCCTTTGAAAAGCAGTTCTATAAAGGTGTTCTTTTTCTTTGTATTGCCTTCCGCGACTTTGGCTGCTCTTTATAGCATAAGGAGCGAGTCTTTCTTCTTCTTGTTTTTCGAGTAGTCTTCTTTCTAACATTTAAACTTCACTTAAATTTAAATTTTTATTGAGAGTACTGATTAAATTTTTAATATTCACCCCCTGCTGACTATGAGCCCGCATATCTTTTAAAGTCAATCTTTTCTTCCTCAATTCATCCTCTCCAACGACAATTACATATTTACAGTTTAGTTTATTGGCTTGTCTCATTTGAGCCTTTAAAGACTTCCCCTCATAATCGAAATAGGCTTTTATGTGGTTGGTGTGTAATTTTTTTAGAAGTTTAAAGGCTTCTGTTTTGTTTGTTTCGTTAACTGTAGCTATATATACAGAATCTTTTTCTTTTTCTTTAAAATCAACCCTTTCCGCCTCTTTAGCTAAAAGGACTCTTTCTAAGCCAAAGGCAAAACCACAGGCTCCAGTCTCTGGACCACCAAAACTTGATATGAGATTATCATATCTACCTCCTGCACAGATAGCGTTTTTAGCACCCAAGTCTGGATGAATCAACTCAAAGGTTGTTCTAGTGTAATAATCTAATCCCCTCACTAAGCGAGGATTGAAGGTATAATCAATTTTAAGACTATCTAATAAATCCTTTACCTTATCAAAATGTTCTTTACATTCACTGCAGATATAATCTGATGGCACAGGAAGCCTTTCAATTATTTTCTGACATTGCGGATTTTTGCAATCTAGTATCCTTAAAGGGTTAACCTTGAATCTAACCTTGCAATCCCTACATAATCTTTTTAAGTTTTTATCAAGAGAACTTCTTAAAACTTCTTTATATCTTAATCTATCCTTAAGACACCCCAGAGTATTCAGCAATAGTTTAGTTTTTTTTAAGCCAATCTCATTTACTATTTCCTGCATGAGGTCAATTATTTCAGCATCAAGATATGCATCATATGAACCGATTGCCTCAACTCCTATTTGGTGAAATTGTCTCATACGTCCTGCTTGAGGTTTTTCGCTTCTAAACATAGGACCTATATAATATAGTTTAACCAATTTGGACTTCTTATACATTTTACTTTCAAGATATGCCCTTGCTACTGAAGCGGTTTCTTCTGGGCGCAGGGTAATACTACGGCAAGCCTTGTCCTTAAATGTAAACATTTCCTTTTTTACGATATCAGTTGCTTGTCCAATACCTTTTGTAAAAAGGTCAGTATGTTCTATTATTGGAGTGCGTATTTCTTGATATCCATAAATCTTAAATAATTCCCTGGTTAATTCTTCAATGTACTGCCATTTTCTAATTTCAGGGGCTGTTATATCACTCGTGCCTTTTATGGATTGGATTTTCATGGATACCTTCCCTCATTATCATTAAGTGGATTTAGATAAACAAATAGCCCCAACTAGCTGATATATAATTGGGGCTTATATAAATTGAGAGTATAGGTAAAAAATTACAATATTAAACCTTTTAAAATTAATAATACCTCTCTTAGAGAACAAAGTTCTCTACCACTTTCCCCCCGACGCTAATTTACCAAAGGCAGATTAATCTTTTCTTAAAAAGCACCTTGACTTTTAAATGTATCCCCAACTTGGTTACTTCCTTTCTCTGGTGAGGTAAAATTTTAAAGAGCTGTTTGATGGTATAGACTAAATACTACTTTACCTTACCTTTCATTATTAATCCAGGTTTGAAAACAACAACTTTTTTGGGGGGAACAGGTACTGCTTCACCTGTTCTGGGATTTCTACCTGTTCTACCCTTTCTTTGTTTTATTTTAAAAATGCCGAAATTCCTTAATTCTACTTTTTTGCCTTCAGCCAAACTATCTATAATACAGTCAAAGGTCTTTTGGACTATTTTTTTAACATCTATCTGCTTCAATTTAGTCTCATTGGCTATCTTTAATATAATATCTTTTTTGGTCATAATTTACCCCCTTTGAATTTTTCTAACCTTTTTATTTTCTATAGGTAATATAGCATATAATAACTGGTTGTGTCAAGTGGAAACTTTAATTTCTACCGTATCTTGACCCAGGAGATTTTCTATTTTCTCTAATAGAAATCTATCAGCTTCGACCTTCATATTTGAATTAACTAGCATCTTTTCGGTAGAACCATCTGGGTTGATAAAATTAAGATAGACTGGTGTCTTCCCCGGATGGCTGGAGAGGATATTCTTTAACTCTTCTAACATAGTTTGCTCTAAGCCAGTAGTCCTAAGATTTATGTCTATACTGGATGTATATTTTTTTCTGGCTTCTTTTATTGGTAATATCTCATCAGCAATAATCTTAGGACTTTCTTCCTTAAGGCTTAATTTACCCTTAACAAATATTGTAGCCTCTGTCTTTATGTAATTAGAAAATTTACTATAACTTTGAGGAAAGATTAATACTTCAACTTGGCCAGTTAAATCTTCCAGTTCTGCTATAGCCATCTTTTGGCCTTTTTTCTTTCCTTTTTTGGTATAGGTATACTTTACTTTAGTCAATACACCCATCAGGGTAACCAAGCTTCCATGGTTTTGTTCAGACAAGTCTTTAACTGTAGTTTTAGAGAAATGTTTTATGAGTCTTTCGTGCTTGCTGAGAGGGTGTCCAGTAATATAAAATCCTAACATTTCCTTTTCATAAGCCAGCAACTGGTTTTCAGGCCATTCTTCTATATTAGGTACATCCTGAAAGGTCCTACTAAAATAGTCCTGGCTATCATAAACATCAAACAAAGATAACTGTCCACTGCTTCTATCTTTTTGTAGACTACTTGTTGCCTCTAATACTTTATCAAGCATAGCTGTCATCTGTGAACGATAAAGACCAAAACTATCAAAGGCTCCACATTTGATTAAGCTCTCAACTACTCTGCGGTTAACCAACCTTGTATCTACTCTCATACAGAAATCATAAAGAGATTTAAACCTACCTTTTTTAATTCTTGCTTTTATTATCGATGCAATTGCTCCTTCGCCTACATTTTTTACAGCAGATAGTCCGAATCGAATACTTCTTTTTTCTTTAACAACAGTAAATTCTGAAAGACTTTCATTTATGTCTGGTGGTAATATTTCAATTTTAAATTTCTTGGCATCTTCAATATATAAAGCAATCTTATCACTATTATCTTTTTCACTTGTTAAAAGAGCTGCAAGAAACTCAACAGGATAATTGGCTTTAAGGAAGGCTGTTTGATAGGCTATCATTGCATAGCAAGTAGTATGAGCTTTATTAAAACCATAACCTGTAAAGTGGGACATCAAGACAAATATCTGTTCTGCTAAATGTCTATCTACACCGTTTTTGGTTGCTCCTTTTATAAAATCAGCATGAAGCTCTTCCATTTGCTCAGGCTTTTTCTTGGATATTGCTCGCATAAGAATATCAGCCTGAGCGAGTGAAAATCCTGCTACCTCAAGACCAATAATCATAATTTGATCTTGATGCAAGAGAATACCATAGGTATCTTTGAGAATAGGTATCAGTTTTGGATGTAAATACTTAACTGGTGTTTTGCCATGTTTTCTCTTGATAAATTCATCTACTAATCCACTAGCTAAAGGACCTGGTCTATATAAAGCCAATAAAGCTACAATATCATCAAAACTTTCAGGTTTTAGTTTTCTTAAAAGGTCCCTCATGCCAGCACTTTCTAATTGAAAAACTCCCAGAGTGTTAGCCTGACTTAAAAGCTTAAAGGTTTTTTTGTTATCTAACTTAATGTTATTAATATCAATCTCTTTTCCCTCAACTCTTTTTATAATCTTACAAGTTTTATCCATCACCGTTAAAGTTTTAAGACCCAAAAAATCCATTTTAAGCAGCCCAATCTTTTTTAAAGAGTCCATGGCATAACCAGTAGTAATCTGCCCGTCACTGGTCTTAAATAAAGGAGTGTGGTTAGTTAATTCATCCTCAGATATAACTACCCCAGCTGCATGAATTGAGGCATGTCTGGATAATCCTTCAAGGATTTCAGAAGTATCAATTAAACGCCTTATTTCTTCACTGTTTTCATAAAGTTTTCTTAATTCTGGTTCAATATTTATAGCTTTCCTTAGGGTTATCTTTGTATCCAAAGGTATTAATTTAGCAATTTTATCTACCTCACTATATGAGAAACCCATTACCCTGCCTACATCTCTAACTACTGCTCTTGCAGCCATAGTGCCAAAAGTTATTATCTGGGCTACATTTTTCTTGCCGTATTTCTCAGCAACATAATCAATCACCTCTTGTCTTCTTTCATAGCAGAAGTCTATATCTATATCAGGCAAACTTATTCTTTCAGGATTTAAAAATCTTTCAAAGATAAGTCCATGTTTTATAGGATCTATACTGGTAATATCTAATGTATAGGCTACTAAACTTCCAGCTGCAGAACCTCTTCCGGGACCAACAGGAATATTTTTAGCTTTAGCAAATTTGACAAAATCCCAAACTAACAAAAAACAACTTGCATATCCAGCTTTTTTAATAACAGAAAGTTCATTGTTAAGTCTTTCTCTTATCTCTTTGGTAAGGGGATGATACTTTCTCTTGGCTCCTTCAAAACACAATCTTTTCAAGTATTCATCACTACTTATATCATCAGGAGGTTTAAATTTAGGCAAATGTGTTTTGTTAAAGGATAATTGCAGGTTTGCTTTTTCAGTTATTTCAATTGTATTTTTGATAGCCTCTGGTATATCCTTAAATAATTCTTTCATCTCATCCGGACTCTTAAAATAGAATTCTTCAGTCTGGAATCTCATTCTATTAGGATCATCCAAAGTAGTTTGGGTTTGTAGACAGAGAAGTATTTCATGGGCACGGGCGTGCTCTTTTTCTAGATAGTGAACATCATTTGTAGCCACAACCGGAATAGAAAGATTTTTGGATATTTTTATCAGTTGCGAATTTACCTTTTTTTGTTCAACAAGGTTATTATCTTGCAGTTCTAAGTAGAAATCATCTCCAAAGATATCTTTATAATAACCAGCCACCTGTTTAGCCTCTGTAATCTTATCTGCAAGTATGAGTTTAGGAATTTCTGCTTTAATGCATCCGCTAAGACAGATTATACCCTCTGAAAGGTTCCTTAAAATCTCATTATCGATTCTAGGTTTATAATAAAAACCTTCTAGATACCCAGATGAAATCAACTTCATTAAGTTCTTATAACCTGTCTGATTTTTTGCCAAGAGCGTAAGATGATGAGCAGTTTCCTTCGATCTATTGGAGGTTTTATCAAATCTAGATCCAGGGGCTATATAAACTTCAGCTCCTATAATAGGCTTTAATCCGTAATTTATAGCCTCGGTATAGAATTCGATAGCACCAAACATATTACCATGGTCTGTTATGGCTACTGCAGGCATTTTATATTTATGGGCTATCTGACAAAGGTCTTTAAGTTTTAAGGCACCATCTAAAAGACTATACTGAGTATGCGTATGTAAGTGGACAAAATCTGAATGTTTCATCTTAAAGATTTATTCTACTTTCTTTAATCGTTTATATAACTCATCTAAACTCTGAGAGATTATTTTTGCTTTACCAATAATAGGCATAAAGTTAGTATCTCCACGCCATCGGGGTACAATGTGAATATGTAGATGTTCAGCAAAACCTGCTCCAGCTATCCTACCCATATTTATGCCGATATTAAATGCGTCAGGTTTTAATACCTTTTTTAACATCTTGATTATTTTACGGCTGTGTTCCATCAATTCCGTCATTTCATCAATATTAAGTTTATCTAAATCCTTAACATGACGATACGGAGCTACCATAACATGACCATTATTATAAGGGTATATATTTAGCATCGAAAATACAAATTCCCCCCGACTTATTATATAATTTTTTTTATCATCTTTCAGTCGGCATTTGGTGCAAAAAATACAGCCCTTTTCTTTTTTGGATGTTATATAAGCTGAACGCCAGGGAGCCCATAATCTATCCATCTTTTTTATCCTTTGTTTAGT
>CAZQVU010000006.1:0-8972 GCA_964596885.1 uncultured Planctomycetia bacterium | reverse complement strand
ATAACAACGATGGCGGTTATATCCCAGCCTAATTTCAAAAAAGATTTTTTACTGCGATAAGTAAGACCACATATAATAATACTTAAGAAAACTAAACATAAGGTTATGGTAAATATATGAGAGATTGAAATAGCAGATAAAAGTTGATTCTTTAAATAACATATATCTGTCGTAGGAACAATGACCGTATCAAAGAAATTACTTCCAAGGATATTTCCAACAGCCATATCAACTGAGCCCAGTTTAAGAGCCGAAGTTGAAACTATCAATTCTGGTAAAGATGTAACCACGGCTAAAAATATAAGACCTATGTAAGTTTCACTCATTCCGGTTAGAGATACTATTTCTTTCCCTAGTTTAGCCAATGAATAGCCTGATGCTATAACGATCAAGGAAGCCATACCAAATTTAATCCAGAGAGAACGAACCTTTTCTGGATTTTTATCTTTTAAATCAGAGTCATTCTGACTATGACAATATAAAGACCTGGTTAAAAAAATATATATTAGAATAAGAATTATGCTTTCGTAACCGATATGAAACAAACCCGGATTAAAACCGGTTACAGTTCTATAAATTATAGAAAGAGCAATTAGACCAAGCATAATAATGGTAGCTGCGGCTGTTAAGATGTGACTTCTATTAGAGATAGATAATATAGCCCCTTCTCCTTGAATGAAATCCAGAAAGGCGAGTATGATGAGATTAAACAGAATTGAGCCGATGGCATCTGATACAGCCATATTAGGCGCATCTACGGCGGTTACTGAACTGATACTTGTTATAACCTCAGGTAAAGATGTAACTATAGCCAGAAATATTACACCAAATAAGGCCTTAGATAAAAAGCCCCTTTCGGTTATAAGTTGGCCATAGTAAGATAACTTAAATCCAAAATAGATTATCAAAATTGAAAATATCAGGAATTCTACATAAACTCTAATCATTTCATTTTAAGTTTTATTATTTGCGCTTCAATTTTATCAGAAAGACTTAATAATCCCACAGATTTATATGGAGCGTATACTTCATCAGTAGGACTTCCAGGATTTAAGAAAAGAATACCATTTTTAAATTCATTAACTGGCAAATGAGAATGACCAAAGACTGCAACATCAATTTTAGAACGAGGGAATTCCCGTTTTAAATTTTTAAATCTTTGTGAGACGCTTCCCAAATTATGAATTAAAGCAATATTAAAATTATCTATTTTGATAATTTGTTTTTCAGGTAAAATTTCTCTAATCTTTCCCTTATCCATATTCCCATATACAGCCTTTACCGGTGCAATCTTTTCAAGTTCCTCTAAAACAGATAAGTTAACCAGATCTCCTGCATGTAATATTAAATTAACATTTTTAAAATAATCTTGAATCTCATAAGGTATTCTTTTACATGCAACCGGAATATGAGTATCAGCAATTACACCAACTTTAGTCATTTTTTAAAAATTTAACATCTTAGGGTAAATAATAAAAAGGATTTTTAGGAATATGACCTTTCCTTATTTCAAAATATAATTGGGGTGTGTTTGCCCTGCCAGTTGAACCTACTTTGGCAATTACCTGACCTTGTTTGACTATATCACCTGCTTTAACCAACAATTCTGAATTATGTGCATATACTGTAACAAAACCATCAGCATGGTCAATAATAATTGTCTTACCTCTACCTTTTACTTTATCATCGCAAAACGAGACTTTTCCTGATGAGGCGGCTACAACATCAGTTCCTTCTTCTGCCTCTATACTTATCCCCTTGCTTTTTATTCCATTATAATTCATTCCAAAATGGACTATAACCTTACCCCTAACAGGCCATATGAATTTAGGTTCTTCTGTAGTGTGGTTAATGTTGTGCGAGAACTTGTTTGCATAAGGTATAAAAAGAGATTGACCAGCATTTATTTTTGAGGTATCAGGAATTTTATTGGCTTTAACTATATCTTTTATCTCAACATTATATTGTTTAGATATTTGCCAAAGACTCTCACCTTTTTTTACTTTATGGTATATGCCCGCCACAGATGGAATATTGGCAAGAGGTGCTGTTGTATAGTTTCTAGCAGCACAACCAACCAAGCCCAGATTAATTAAAATTAGTATTAAATATGATATCTTTCTCATAATAGTTTTTAAGAGTTTAATCCCGCACCTTCACCCCGCCCCTTACAAGAGGCGGGGTTTTATTTCTCTGGAGCGAGTGAGGAGAATCGAACTCCCGCCTCCAGCTTGGGAAGCTGGTGTTCTACCATTAAACTACACTCGCATAAAATCTTAAAGGTGTGGGATACCATTAAAATCGTCTCAATATATTACCTTATTTTAAAAATGCGTTAATCTCTTCAGTTCTTTATATCTTTTGTCTATATCTTTACGACAAAGTTTTTTTAATCGTTCAATAGAAAAGGATTCTACATTAAATGAGGCTAAAATAGTACCATAAATAAGTGCTTTTTTAAAGGATGATTTAGTTAATTTATTCTGTTTAGTTAAATATCCCATAAAGCCACCAGCAAAGACATCACCTGAACCTGTGGGATCATAGACTGATTCCAAAGGATAGGCAACAGATAAGAACTTAAAGTGTTTACCGAAAAATAATGCACCATCCTCTCCTTTTTTTAAAATTACCATCTTAGGTCCCAGATTGCAAATTTTACGGCCGGCTTTGATAAGATTTGGCTCAGCGGTTAATTCTCTTGCCTCAGATTCATTAATAATAAAAATCTCAACCCTTTTCAAAAGCTTCATAAGACTACCTCTTTTTCTTTCTATCCAAAGATTCATAGTATCACAGGCTACTAATTTTGGGCAATTCAATTCATCCAGGACCATATGCTGTAAATCCGGGTCAAGATTGGCTAAGAAGATATACTTACTATCCTTATAGCTTTCAGGTAATTTAGGCTTAAAATTTCTTAGGACATTCAAATGAGTGGCTAAAGTTTTACGCATATTTAAATCGTATGAATATTCAGCCTTCCATCTAAATGTCTTGCCTTTTTTTATTTGTAGTCCTTTAGTATCAATACCTCTTTCTCTTAGAAACTTTAAGTGTCTTTTACTAAAGTCGCTACCTACAACAGCAACCAGATTAACGGGAACAAAAAAACTTGCTGCCAATCCACAATATAATGCCGAACCTCCCAAGACTTTATCTTTTTTGCCGAAGGGTGTTTTTACTGAATCATAGGCAATGGAACCAACCACAAGAAGACTCATTTTTCTATTACCTTTTCATTAGAATCTGATATTCTCATTACAGAACCAATCTAAGCATTTAACTCTTTTAGAAATCTTTTTGTTGTCAAATAAGGATTATCAGTTTTAATTATAGATGAAAATACGGCTATTTTCTTAATATCTTTACTCAAAAGATATCTAATGTTTTTAAGATTAATTCCTCCAATAACAAAGTACGGGATATTACAGGATGTTATAATTTTTTTAACGGTCTTTATGTTTAATGGTTTATAGATATCTTTAGTCTTAGTTGTAAAAACAGGCCCAATACCAATATAGTCTACTCCTTCTTCTATGGCATGCTTTGCCTGTTTATAATTGTGTGTTGATTTACCTATTAATTTATCTCGAGGCAGAAGTTTTCTTGCTTGTCTTACAGGTATATCATCTTGGCCTAAATGGACGCCATCTGCATCTACTAATAAAGCTATATCTATTCTATCGTTTATAATAAGAAGTGAATTTAATTTTTTAGTTATTTTTCTTATCTCAAAAGCCTTTTTTAAAAAAAATTCATCACTTTGAGTCTTTATTCTTAATTGAACTATACTTATGCCCGCTTTGAGGCTTTTTTCAGCGGACTTTAAGTCTTCATTGGTTATAAGGTATAGTCTGGCTTTTTTCAGTAATTTCTTTTTCGAGATCATATACTCTATATCTTATATCTTTAAATCTTTGAGCCTTATCTTCATTAATTATCTTTATAACTTCTTCTAAAACTCTTACAGATTCTTTTACCCTTTGCAGATTAGCAAATAAGATTTCCTGAATGTTCTTTTTATTCATTTCATCAAAACTGCTTTTTTTGCCCACATCATCTTTGGTTGACCTTGATTTTATCAAATCTAACTTGTCTATATTTAAATCTTCTAAAGTTTTGGTTATTTGATGTCTTAAGTCTTTTAATTCTTCAGTAATTTTCTCATCACTTGCGATAAACCTCATAATATCTTCACAGACTCTTAAACCCTCTTTAACTCTATTATAATTGGCATCAATTATGCGATTAATATTATTCATATCTTTAATATCTACCTCGTCTTAATATAGATTTAATTAATGAAGTGGTAGAATAACCTTTTATATAGGGGAGGATCTTAACCTTGCCACCAATAGACTTGATATAATCAGAGCCTACTATATCTTCTTCTCTCCAGTCTCCTCCTTTAATAAGAATGTCTGGCTTGATGGACTTTATAAGATTAAGAGGTGTTTTTTGACTGAATTTTATTACATAATCAACTGATTCAAGAGCCGCAACTATTAACAAACGAGCCTCTTCCTTCATAATGGGTCTATTCTTGCCTTTTATCTTCTTTATGGAACTATCACTATTTATACCGACAATCAATATATCACATATATCTTTAGCCTTTTCTAAATATATAATATGACCTGGATGCAGGATATCAAAACACCCATTAGTAAAACCTATTTTTTTATCTGATCTTTTCAAAGAACCTACTTTATCTCTTAATTGGGTTAATGTTACTATTTTATTCTTAATCATTTAGTCTTTAGTAAATTCTCTTTCAATTAAATCACATATTATATGAATGCAGGTTATGTGGGCTTCTTGTATTCGTGGTGTATCGGATGAAGAGATCATTAAAGTCGTATCGCAAAGACTGGCTAATTTCTTCCCTCTCTCACCAGTTAAACCAATGGTTATTAACCCCTTTTCTTTGGCTAATTTTATTGCTTTCAAAATGTTAGGAGAATTGCCGCTGGTGCTAATTCCTATAGCTACATCTTTACTTCCCCCCAATGCCTCTAACTGCTTAGAGAAAATATCGGTATAACCATAATCATTTGCCAAAGAAGTAATGATTGAAGTATTGGTATTTAGAGATATTACAGGAAGAGGCCGTTTTTCTTTTTTGAATCGTCCAACTAATTCAGCGGCCATATGCTGACTATCAGCTGCACTACCTCCGTTGCCAAATATTAGTATTTTCTTTTTATTTTTTAAGGCCTTTATTATCTTTTTGGATATATCCACAATAACATCTATGTGGTTTTCTATAAGGTCATTTTTAATCTTTATATTATCTTTCAATGAATCTATGATTTTTTGTCTCATCCAAAGAACTCCCTGGCTATTTTTATTAGTTCTTTATCTACATATCTTGTTTTACCTAAAACCTTTTCAATCTTGACTGCTCCTATTCTATTGCCCTGAAGACTGACCATATAACCTGACTTATTCTGCATAATGAGTTCAATCGCTTTGACACCAAATCTTGTTCCTAGAATTCTATCATAAGCAGACGGAGTTCCCCCTCTTACCAGGTGACCCAAAACAGTTACTCTTGTTTCAAAACCAGTCATCTCCTGAATCTTATCTGCAAGCCGCTGGCCTATGCCACCCAGTTTGACATGACCAAAGGCATCCTTTTCTTGATCTTTAATTACTAACTTTTCATCTTCTAATTTGGCACCTTCAGCCACAACAATGATGCTGAAGAATTTACCTCTCTTCTTCCTCTTTTTTAATACCTCAATTAAATCATTCATATCTAATGGAACTTCTGGAATAACTATATAATCAGCACCACCAGCCATACCTGCCTCAAGAGCAATCCAACCAGCATCCCTTCCCATAACCTCAACTACCATCACACGGTGATGGGATTCAGCTGTGGTGTGCAGTCTATCAATTGCCTCAGTTGCTATGTTAATGGCACTATCAAAACCAAAGGTAGTATCAGTATAAGGAACATCATTATCTATTGTTTTGGGTATGCCTACAATTTTATAGCCTTCTTGAGATAATTTTGCTGCAACAGTTAGGGTATCATCTCCACCGATTGCTACCAAGGCATAAAGTTTTAATCTTTTAATATTCTGCCTTACCTTTTTGATGTCCTTTTCATTATTATATGGATTAGTTCGGGAGGTACCTAAAATAGTACCTCCTTTGGGCAAAATACCAGAGATTGATTGAAAATCAAGTTTTTCTGTATTATTATCAATCAGACCCTTCCAGCCATTCTTTATACCGATAATCTCAAAGTCTTCATTGAGACCTTTTCTAACTGAGGCTCTGATTACAGGATTTAGACCTGGACAATCTCCTCCTCCGGTAAGAATTCCGATTCGTTTCTTTGTTGCCATAACTCCTCCTTATATTTTTTTTACTTAGACATTACTTTTGTACTGAAATGGAGCTTGTGGTTTTTCTTCTTGCATCTTTTTAGATCGCTCCTTTGGCATAATCTTAACTACATAAATCTTAACTGTTAGATTTTCTTCAATGCCCAACATATTTTGAATTTTATTCTTTATTGAATTTTGAATTTTTTGTGTTACATCAGGGATAGGCCTATCTTGGCTAAGGATGGTTTTACAGTATACCTCTACTCCCTTTCTGGTAGTTCTGACATTAGGTTTGAGTTCTTTAACCTCATCAAATTCACTTGCTAAACGTCTTATCAAGTCCTCTATGGCAGATAACGAAACTGTAATCTGACCGTCGGGATTCTCATAAGCAATTGTCTTTTCCTGTTGAAAACTTCCTAATACGATTTGTAGAATAGATAAGGAAATGACTATGATAGAGACACCAATCAATCCTATGATAAGACGATAGTTGCCTTCTGTGGGTAGATATTTAACCACTAGATTGATATCATCTGGAGTTATAAAAGTAAGTGAATAAGCAATAAGCAATCCTCCAACGATTAAAAACACTATAGTATAAAAGGCTAATATGAGACTATTAAATATTTTCACTTTGTTTATCCTCCTCATTTATTATTTTTTGTTCTGGCGACATCATCAATCTTTAATTTTATAATAACAATGGCAATAATTGTGAACTTACACAGAAGTTCTTTTTAAGAACTAACATTTATAAACCTTTGAATAAAATCAGTATAATAGTCTCCTTTTAAGAATTCAGGGACTTTAAGTATTTCTTTATATAAATCGACAGTTGTCTTAAGAGGTTCTATTACATATTCATCTAAGGCTCGTTTCATAACATTTATGGCATCCTCTCTTGATTGCCCATAAGTGATAAGTTTAGCTATTAAAGAGTCATAATGCGGAGGTATCTCATATCCTTGATAGCAGGCTGAATCAATTCTTACACCTCTGCCTGAAGGTGCATGATAGATATCAATCCTTCCGGGATTAGGCATAAAGTTACTCTTATAATCTTCAGCGTTAATTCTACATTCTATGGCGTGTCCTTCAATTTTTATATCGTCCTGTTTCAATTTTAATTTTTCGCCTGCTGCGATTTTAATCTGCTCTTTGACTATATCAATACCAGTAACCATCTCTGTTACAGGATGCTCAACTTGAATCCTTGTATTCATTTCCATAAAGTAAAAGTTTCCTTCCTCATCCACAAGAAATTCAATTGTTCCAACGCCGTTATAATCAGTAGCTTTGGCAGCTTTAATGGCAGCCTCAGCCATCTTCCTTCTCATTTTTTTATTTAAGGCTGGTGAGGGGGCTTCTTCAAGCAACTTTTGATGTCTTCTTTGAATAGTACAATCTCTCTCGCCTAAATGTATTATATTTTTATAATTGTCGGCAATGATTTGAAACTCTATATGTCTTGGTCTCTCAAAATATTTTTCAATATATATATCTGAATTTCCAAAATTAGCCTCTGCTTCTGACTGAGCAGTAATTAAAGCATTAATTAATCTTACATCATTATGGGCTATTCTCATTCCGCGACCACCACCACCAGCAGCAGCCTTTAATATAACAGGGTATTTTATGCGTTTGGCTACAGTTAGAGCGTCATCTTTTTCTTTAATAATAGATTTGCTTCCAGGTAAAACCGGTACTCCGGCTTTTTGCATAATATTTTTCGCTTTTAATTTGTCAGACATATCCCTCATACTTGATGGCTTAGGTCCAATAAACTTTATCTGGCAAGATTCGCAAATCTCAGCAAAATGGGCATTTTCAGCCAAGAATCCATAACCCGGATGTATTGCTTCAGCATCACTAATCTCTGCTGCACTTATTATGGCAGGGATATTAAGATAGCTATTCTGGGCCTCTTTAGGTCCAATGCATATAGCCTCATCAGCCATTTCTACAGGGAGAGAATCAGCATCGGCTTCTGAATAGACTATAACGGTCCTTATATCTAATTCTTTACAGGCTTGTATTATCCTTAAGGCTATTTCGCCTCTATTAGCGATTAAAATCTTTGAAAACATTTTAGGGTATTGGTTCTAATTTAAATAGTGTCTGACCATATTCAACAGAGGCACCGTTGTCAACACATATTTCAATCACTTTACCCTTTACCTCTGATTTTATTTCATTCATAAGTTTCATAGCTTCAATGATGCAAACTATATCGCCAGGCTTTATAATCTTGTCTATATCTGTAAAGGGTGGTGCCTCAGGAGAAGGTGCTCTGTAAAAGGTTCCTACCATAGGAGATGTTATTTCAATAAGATTTGCCTTTTTTTTGATTTCCTCTTGAGATGACGATTCTATCTTATGAATTGCCTCTTTCTGTTTGACTCCACCTTCTTCTACCACCCGTTCAATACCTGATGTTTCTTTCTTGAGTTTGATTTTTAAACCATTTCTTTCAATTTCTAATTCAGAAAGTTTGTTTTCATTCATCAATTTAATCATTTCTTCAATTTCTTTTTTATTCATAAAACCACCTCATTTGTCATTCACTTCGTTCATTCCTCAAAAACCCCGGCTACTATTACAATATTGTCTCATTGTTTTCTTGTT
>CAZQVU010000005.1:0-16896 GCA_964596885.1 uncultured Planctomycetia bacterium | reverse complement strand
GCAAGTAGTATCCATCAGAGATAAATATTTTGGATTGGCTACGAAAGTTATATCTCCCTCTTTTGCCTCTTTAATGCCTGAGATACCTGTAATGACAACATTCTTATCTCCAATAATTTCACCATTTACAATCTCGGCTACCTTCTCTAAAGTCATTTCCATAATATCTACATCCTTTTCAGTATATTATCTTGCCTTCTTATTTAACATCTTTAGAACTTTATCAGTTAGATCGTATGTCTCCTCACCATAAAGGATAAACCTTTCATTAAATATAAAGGTATATCCTTCTTTTTTACCTATCTCTTTTATAACCTTATCAAGCTCTTCAATGATCTCTTTAGCAGCATCATCTCTCTGTTTTAAGAGTTCATTTCTTGTTTGGCGATCAAACTCTTGTAACTCTTTTATATTTTGATTTATCTTCTCCTGTTTCTCCTTCTTCTTCTCATCACTTAAAAGTTCCATCTCATCTTTAAGTCTTCTTATCTCAGAAACTAACTTCTCTCTCTCCTTTTGTTTTTCTTCTTGTTTCTTCTCTAAAGCCTTATCTGCTTCTATCGTCTTCTGATAATTATTAAAAATCTTATTAATATCTACATAACCAAATTTGTACTCTGCATAACTGAGATTACTGAAGGACAACATTGAAATCATACCTACAATAATCAGCATCATAATCCATCTCATTAACTTTAACATTAAAACCTCCCTCCCTAAAAGCCTCTACTCATACTAAAGTGAAACCTTCCTTTTTTTTCTCCAGGTTCATAATCCAGTCCATAGCCATAATCGATTTTAACAGGACCAAGTGGTGTCTTTACCCTTAAACCTAAACCAACAGAAGACTTGAAATCTTCACCAAAGTCGCCAATTTTACTCCATACATTTCCCACATCATAAAACAGAGCGCCCTTTACCTGTTTTATTATGGGAAAGGTATATTCCAGATTAGCAATAGCCATAACCTTACCTCCAATAGGATCCCCGGCTCTACTTTTTGGACCTACATCTCTATACCCATAGCCTCTTATGGTATTTATCCCACCTGCATAAAATCTCTCATAAACAGGAACCATAGTAGTATCGTCGTATTCATCAACTATACCACCTCTGAGTTTGACTTCCAAGGTAAATTTTTTAAAGTAAGTAAAATACCAATCTATCATTGAGGTATATTTAATAAAATCCCTATCTCCTCCAAATAGACCACCAGCAATCTGAATATCATTATCAATAACTCCACCAGTTTGTGGATTGTATATATTATCTCTGGTATCTCTGGTTAAACTAAGAGAAAAACTACTCACCATATTCTTGCCCTCTTCCTGCCCAACATCAGGCGCGGCATAACTTTCAATATTAGAAACAGTTATCTCCTCAAGTTTATACATACTATCAAGGCTTAAGTAATCGCCAAAACGTCTGCCTAAACGCACATCTCCCCCAGTTCTTTTCTCATCATAAACATCTCTTTCTCTATAGCGTCTATAAAGATCGAAGCCAAAAGAAATCGGTTTATTAAATACCCAAGGTTCAGTAAAACTCAAATCATAATATTGACGTTCTGAACCAAACTCAGCCTTTAGACTTAGCTTTTGGCCATCTCCAGTAAATGTACGGAAATTTTTATAATCAAAATTTCGCTGTCGCAACTCTATAAAACCAACAAGTTTGTCAATAGAACTATAACCAGCTCCAAAACTAACCTCCCCCGTCTTTGCTTCTTTAACCTTTATAATCAAATTCCTTCTATCTGGACTGGTACCAGGTGATGTACTATATGTAACCTCTTCAAAGTATCCTAAATTGTTTAGATTCTGTTTACTCTTCTTTAATCTTTCTCCATCAAAGATATCGCCGGCAGACACCTTGAGTTCTCGCCTTATAACAACATCCTTTGTTTTAGTATTACCTCGAATCTCTATCTTCTCAATTCGTGGCTGATTGCCTTCGTCAATATCGTAAGTTATATCCATTACCTCTTCTTTTGTATTAAAATAGACATCGGGTATCACTTTAGCAGAAATATAACCTTTGTTAAAATAAAGCTCGTTTATACTTAATACATCCTCTTGGAGTCGGCTCTGGGTAAAAGTTGAACCTTCTTGCATCTTTAAGACATCTTGTATCTCTTTGGTGCTTATAACCTTATTTCCCATTATTTTTATTGTGCCGACACTATATCTCCTGCCTTCATCAATCTTTATGGTAATGGTCATTTCTTCATTCTCTTTATCGTAATCCAGATTATAATCAACTCTGGTATCTAAATAACCCTTATCTTCATATAACCTTTTTATTCTCTTCAAATCTTCACTGAAAACCTCCTTATTAAAATAACCTGAAGTAAAGAGAGTATCTCGTTTTGTTTTAATAGATTTTAAGATCACTTTATCTGATATAGCCTTATTACCTTCAACTTTAATTTCCTTTATCTGATATCTTGCGCCTTCATCTATAGTAATAGAGACTTTAGCCTCATTGGTTTTTTTATCAACATAAACTTCTTTATCAACAATTGCTAAATGATAACCCTCCTTTATGTAGAAATCTTTTATCTTCTTAATATCTTTCTTAAGTTGAAGGTAATCAAGTGGTTGATCAATCTTTGTTTCAACTAATGACCTCAGTTGATCAGTACCTACCTTTTTATTACCCTCAAAAGTTAAATCTTTCACCAATGGCTTCTCAGAAACAACAAATACAACAGCCACCCCTTCTTCATATTCTTCTAAATTAACCTTTATATCTGTAAAATAACCTGTAGCATAAAGATTCTTTATGTCTTCATTAAGTACATCTTGTGAGAAAAAGGAACCTATCTTTGTCTTAATCTTTGATAATATAGTAGAAGTGCTGATCAGCTTATTATTTTCTATACGAACATCTGTTACTAACTTAGAAGATTCTTCTGTCTGGGCAGCTAATTTAGTCACTAAGCCAGTTATAAATAATATAGTCACAACAATTAAAAAAAAATTTTTCAACATTTCTATAATAATATCATATTTTTTCTTAAATGTAAACCTTGCCACCACCCTAGCTTGCTGAAAACAGATAACTAAATTACCTTCATCGCCCTAAATGATGATTTTGGCCAATTGATTAAACCCAGATATCCTTCTTATTCCTGATAGGCACAACTTTCAAATCTGGTATATTCCTTAATAAAGGTAAATGGTATCATTCCCACAGGACCATTACGTTGTTTGGCTATTATTACCTCGGCTTTACCTTTATTCTCCTCATTAGGATAATAATATTCCTGTCTAAATAACAAAACTACCAAATCCGCATCCTGTTCTATAGCACCCGATTCTCTCAAATCAGAAAGAAGGGGTCTCTTGTCAGTCCGATCTTCTGATTTTCTTGAAAGTTGGCTTATAGCTATAACCGGAATATCTAATTCCCTAGCTAAAGCCTTCAAAGACCTTGATATTTCAGAAATCTCCTGCTGTCTACTTTCTGAATCACCTGAGCCCTGCATCAACTGCAAGTAATCTATTAGAATAAGTCTTATGTTATGATGGGATTTAAGTCTTCTGGCTTTAGCCCTGAGTTCAAGAACAGATATACCGGGCGTATCGTCAATATAAATAGGCGCCTCTGAAAGATGTCCTGCCGCATTCGTCAAATTAGGCCAGTCCGACTGGGATAGATATCCTGTTCTCACTTTATGAATAGGTACCCGGGCATGTGAACAGAGAAGCCTTTGAACTAATTGTTCCTTTGACATCTCCAAACTGAAGATAGCCACAGGTATATTTTCTTTAACCGCGATATTTTCTATTAAATTTAAAGCAAAGGAGCTTTTACCCATTGAGGGACGACCGGCAATAACTATAAAGTCTGAGGGTTGAAGACCTGCAGTTTGTATATCAAAATCTGTAAACCCCGTGGGCAATCCAGTTACATGGGTCTTATTCTGATAAAGATTATCTATGGTTTCAATGCTATCTTTAATGATATCTTTTAGGGGGGTAAAACTGGGTTCTACCTTCTTGCTGGTAATATCAAAGATCATCTTCTCTGCTCTATCTAAGATTATCTCCACATTCTCATGATCTGATTCATATCCTTGAGTAATTACTTGAGTTGCTGTATCAATGAGTTTTCTCAAAATACTCTTTTCTTTTACTATCTTGGCATAATATTCAACATTAGCCGCCGTAGGAACACTGGTTGTAAGTGAGGCCAAATAGGCTGGTCCACCAATATCATCTAAATCATTCTGCTTTTTAAGTTCTTCAGTAACAATTAATAAATCTACAGCTTTGTTTTTACTGTATAGATGACAAATCACTGAGAAGATTTTTCTATTGGCATCCTTGTAAAAATCATCCTCTTTTAAAAGTTCCATAGCAGAAGATATAGCAGATTCTTCCAATAACATAGAACCCAAAACAGCACTCTCTGCTTCAAGATTCTGGGGTGGAATCCTTTCAAGTATATTTCTTTCTTTAGTGCGAGCCGCCATTATTCTTTTACAACCCAAACTTTTATTCTGGTAAGGATATCAGGATGAAGTCTTATAGGAACCTGATAGACACCTAATCTCTTTATGGGTTCATCGAATTGAACCCTCTTCTTATCAATATCAATCTCTGGCAATTCCCTCTTGATAGAATCTATTATATCCTGTGAAGTAACTGTACCAAATAGTTTATCTTCGGCGCCTGCCTTTTTTGATATTGTGTAAGAACGGGAGTTTAGTTTTTGCGCTAATTCTTTAGCCCTTTCTTTCTCCTTCTCCTTCAATTTGACCTGTCTTTCTTTCTGTAGTTCAATAAATTTTAAATTCATAGGAGTAGCCTCAATGGCTAAACCTTTAGGTATTAAATAGTTCCGAGCAAAACCATCTTTTACACTCTTTATCTGGCCGGCTTTACCCAATTTATCTATGTCAGTCTTTAATATGATATCCATTTGTATCTCTTCAAGTTATAATAAAATTACTAACTTCTTCCCACATAAGGCAAAAGAGCCATAAAACGGGCTCTTTTAATAGCTCTGGATAGACACCTTTGATGCTTAGCACATGTACCAGTAATCCTAGAGGATAAAATCTTACCTCTTTCAGTAATATAATCTTTGAGGGTATCTATGTCCTTATAATCTATATCATCCCTTCTCTCCTTACAGAACCTACAATATTTCTTTCTAAAAAACTTTGCCATAAAATACTCCTCTTTTAATTTTTAAAAAGGAACTTCATCATCTTGAACTGAAGAATCTTTTTGCTTGTTATTGTCATTATTGTCTTGCAACCCTTGAACCTTTTCCTCTTCAAAAACAACCTCCTCGCTTTCTGCTCCCTTTTTAGAAGAAGGAGGGCTACCCAAAAATTGAATACGTCTTGCTCTTACCTCTATTACATTTCTCTTTTGACCATCCTGAGTCTCCCAGGAGCGGCTTTGAAGACTTCCCTCAACAAAGACTGGGCTACCTTTGGATAAATACTCGCTACAATTTTCAGCCTGCTTACCCCAGACAACCACAGTAATAAAACAGGTATCATCCTTAAGCTCGCCATTTGCATCACGATATTTTCTATTAACCGCCAAGCGCAAATTGCTTACTGCTTCTCCACCAGGAACATATCTCAATTCAGGATCCCTAGTTAAATTACCAATCAAAAATACTCTATTTAGACTGGCCATTTTATTATCCACCTTTCTTTAAAATAAGATTTCTTAATATTGAATTGTTTAACTTAAAAGCATTCCTCAAAGACTTTATTGCATCAGCAGGGGCTTCAAAATTAACTAAATAATATAGACCTTCTTTATGTCCCTTTATTGGATAGGCAAGCGGTTTCTTAGACAGGTTCTGAGTTCCTCTTAATTGACCATCCTGTTTGGCAATCTCCTTCTGAATGGAATCTAAGAGCCTATCCTCTTCTTCCTTTTCTAAATCTGGTCTAAGTAAAAAAAGTGCTTCATATGTGTTCAAATGTCTCCTCCTTTGGTATAGTACCACATCATTTTATGCTCTGCAAGTTATATTCTTGCGGAGTTTACCCAGTTTCTCTTGAAGAAAGATACACACAGATTAATGATGGATTAACACAGATGTTTTTCTGAGGGTAATATCTGTGTGAATCTGTAATTATATTGATTTACCATAGTTGATACTTTCAAATATTCATACCTTTAGTATCTATTAGGAGTTAGCAATAATTATGCCTAAATTCTGGAGATGTCCACATATTCTTAGGCTGGGTCTGTTTTCTTATTAAATCTGTTCATACAGGCTTCAATACCCTGCCTTATCCATAGATAACAGGCACTCTCTGCTAAGTCTATAGACTCTTTCAAGGTTTTTATCTCTATGCTATCTAATGATTTTAATACATAAGAAGATAGATCTTGATATTCCTCTTTTAAACCCTTACCAATACCTATTCTAAGTCGAGGAAAGTCCTCAGTTCTAAGACAGTCTATTATTGATTTTAAACCTTTATGGCCTCCTGCTGAACCTGAAGGCCTCAGTCTTATACTTCCCTCAGGCAGGTTAATATCATCGCATATAACTAAAAGATCCTTTAAGTCAAAAGATTCCTTGGAAAATAGTAATTTTACCGCCTCACCACTATGATTCATATAAGTCTGTGGCTTAATAAGTAAAATATCAAAACCTTCTACCCTTCCTTTACCAACCAAAGAACAATACCTTTTTTTGTTTACCGGTATATCTTTGCTCTTAGATATCTTATCTATAACTAAAAAACCTAAATTGTGCCTTGAATGAATATATCTTTTGCCTGGATTACCCAAGCCAATTATAACTTTCATAGAGTTTAACAAAAAACTCTTTCTCTAATTTATCTAATCTATTATTGTAACTATTATTGTTCCTGCTGCTTCTCCTCTTCCTCCTCGGCTTTTTTCCTAGCTCTTTCCTCCTTTTCTTTTTCACTTATAACTTCTGGCTCCTTTTCCTCTTCGATTAACTCCTCTTCTTCGGGTTTCTCTTCCTCTATCATCTTCCTGGGCGGTTCTATAACAACAACCGTCTCTTCTGGTTCGTTTAATATCCTAACGCCTTCCTCTACTTTTAGATCTTTAACATGGATAACATCACCAATCTCTAAATCATCAACTCTTACTTCAATCTTCTCAGGTATCTTAGTAGGTAAACATTCAACCTCAACCTCCCAGAGGATGTGTTCCAGGATACCACTATCTCTTTTTACACCTATAGCCTCTCCTTTTATATCAATAGGAACCTTAACAGTAATATTCTGACTTAATGAAATCTGGTCAAAATCAACATGGAGGATATTGCCCTTTATAGGATGATATTGAATGTCCTTTATAATAACTGTCTTCTTCTGAAATTCTTTGCCCTTTTTAATATTTAAATTCATAATTACATTCTCGCCAGCAGAGGTATGAAGGGCATAAATTAAATCTACTCCAGATATAGCAAGAGGAATAGATCTTTTACCTTTATTGTAAACAACGACTGGAATTAACCCCTCATTTCTTAATCTTCTTGCTGCCTCCTTTCCAGTCTCTTGCCTTGGCTTTGCTTCTATCTGTATCTGTTCCATAGTAAAACTCCTAATTAAAATGCTTATGTAAATAATGCGCTAATAGATTCTTCTCTATGAATTCTTTTAATCGCCTCTGCTAAAAGCGGGGCTACAGAAAGAGTCTTTATTTTATCACATCTTTTTTCTCTGTCAACTGTTATCGTATCAGTAACAAACAACTGGTTTAGTTTAGAATTAACAATTCTTTCAATGGCAGGATAAGCAAGCACCGGATGGGTAACTGCAGCATAGATATCTTTGGCTTCCTTCTCTTTCAAAGCACTAACTGCTTCAACCAATGTGCCTGCCGTTGAAACTATATCATCCACTATAATAATATTTTTATTTCTTACATCTCCTATGATATGCATTACTTCTGCTTCTTTATCATTAACCCTTCTTTTATCTACAATGGCTAATTCAGCCTTTAATCTCTTTGCGTAAGCTCTAGCCATCTTTATGCCTCCTACATCAGGAGAAACTACACAGCGGTCTTCAATCTTCATTTTATTAAAATAATCTACAAATATATTCACTGCATATAAATTATCAACTGGGATATTAAAAAAGCCCTGAATTTGTTCAGCATGTAAGTCTATCGTAAGCAGTCTATTTGCTCCTGCAGTTGTTATCAGATCAGCAACTAATTTGGCCGTAATAGGAACTCGGGGTTGATCCTTTCTGTCCTGTCTTGCATAGCCATAGTAGGGGCAGACTGCAGTTATTCTTCTGGCTGAAGCCCTCTTTAAGGCATCAATCAATATCAATAAATCCATTAAGTTGTCATTAGCCGGAGGAGAAATTGGCTGAATAGCAAAGACATCCTTTCCTCTCACATTTTCCTCAACCTTAATGCGTGTTTCTCCATCACTAAATCTGGAAGTAACAGAACAACCCAGAGGTATCCCTAAATTTCTACATATATCCTCTGCTAATTTACGATTGGCATTACCTGTAAATATTGCCAGTTTATCCTTCATCTTTTATTTCAATTCTCTTTCTCTTTCGTAACAGTCTAGCTGGCACTCCCACAACTACTGTATTATCCTCTACATCCTTCTTATTTACCACGCAATTGGCTCCTGTTATAGCATTCTTACCGATTTTGACAGGAGCAACGAGAATAGAACCACTGCCTATAAAGGCTCCATCCTTAATTATAGTCTTGTTTTTCTTATCGCCATCATAATTTGCAGTAATTGTTCCAGCCCCTATATTCACATTTTTACCTATCTCTGAATCTCCTATATAACTGTGGTGATTGACCTTTGTGCCCGAATCAATAGTGGATCTTACCACTTCAACAAAATTCCCCAATTTAACCCTATCTTTTATCGTAGTTTTTGGTCTTATATGGGTAAATGGACCAATAAGACAATGCTTGCCTATTTTAACATCTTCCTCTATTCTCACAAATGGTTCAATAATCGTATCTTTTCCAATCTCAACCCCTTCATCAATATGAGTTGTTTCAGGATCAACTATAGTTACACCTTGTGAAATTATCCTTTTTTGTACCCTTATCCTTAGCAGGCGATGTATATTGGTTAGTTCCTCTCTGGTATTTACACCCAGGACTTCTTCGGCTACATCACTTTGCAAAGACTCAACCTTTCGGTTCTTTCTGACTAAGATTTGGACTATATCTGTAAGATAGTACTCTCTTTTTATATTATCTAACCTTATTTCATCTAAAGAACTGAATAAATCCTTATTTTTAAAGCAATAAATTCCAGTATTTACCTCTTCAATAACCTTTTCATATAAAGAGGTATTCTTCTCTTCTATTATCTTAACAATAAGACCCTTATCATTTCTGATAATACGACCATATCCTGTAGGATTCCTCAACAAAGCAGTTAGCACTGTACAACTAGCACCTGAACTAATATGATGGTTAATAAGTTTGACTAAAGTTTCAGGCCTTATCAGAGGTGTATCGCCACACAAGACTAAGAGATGCCCCTTAGTAGTGGTTAATTCTCTCTTAGCCTGCCTGAGGGCATCAGCTGTACCTAATAATCTTCTCTGGATAACTATTTGAGAGTCTTTCTCTACATAACCCTCAACCTCTCGGGCTTTATATCCCAGGACAGTAACAATCTTCTTTATCTTTAAAGTTTTTATTGTATCTAAGACATAACTGATTAATGGCTTTTTATAGACTCTATGAAGGACTTTAGGGATCTCTGTATTCATCCTGCTGCCTTCTCCTGCTGCGAGAATACAACAACTTAGATCTTTAAGAATCATCTTAGAAAGTTTAGTCCCTGATTTCATAAAAAAAATTAATTCTACTATTTTTTATCAATTACCATCAGCCGTTTACTAAACCGGCTGCCCGGCGAGGATTCGAACCTCGGATCTCGCCTCCAAAGGGCGGTGTGATACCACTTCACCACCGGGCACAAAATTATTTAAACAAATTAGGATCTATTTCTTAGTTATTTTTTCCCTCTGGAGAAGGAGATCCTTCACCTTCTGAACTAATGTCTTGCTGAGGTCTATCTTCTGCCATTTTAGTCTCTTGCTGCACGCCCTCTCCCGTCTCTTGCTTATACTTCTCCATAACTACCCTCTGGAGATAATCTCTAAATTGAGAATTTATCGGATGAGCAATATCTCGATATTCACCTTGTCTAGTCTCCTTATCCTGAGGTGGCATCTCAGAGGTTGGCAGACTTGAGCCACATTGATTGCAATATTTACTTCTTGCCACATTTCTGTGACCACATTTTGGGCAACTTTCTTTAAGTCTACGCGAAGGCATAGCCACAAAAAATCCCTTGTTGCCTTTTATTATCTTTATATCTCTTACCACAAAAGAATTATCAAATGTCACTGTAGCATAAGCCTTTAATTTCTTATCTTTGCTTTCTCTTGGAAAAATTCTAACTTCTGTGATTTCCATCGTTCACTCCTTTCTCAAAGTTGTTTGTGGTTAATAGTTGTTGAGATTTGACTTCTATCTGCTACAACATACATAAATTGCCCAATTCTTCTGCCTTTTTCTAATCCTTTCCTTAATCTGCATCGCCTCCTCTCTGGATTGAAGAATTCCAAAAACACACGGACCGCTTCCTGATGTAAGAATAGCCTTTATACCCTCATCTTTCAATACGCTCTTTATCTCATGTATCTGTCTAACTTTATCTTCAACAACTGACTCAAGATCATTATAAATAGCCTCTGCGACCTCAGTTAAATTGCCCCTTTTTAGAGCACGAATACATATTCTAACATCAGGTTTTTTCTTTGTCAAGTTTAACTTAAAACTATCATAGACTTCTTGGCTGGATATCTTTCTCTCCGGACATATCAAGATAAACCAGAATTTAGGAATATTTCTAAGCCTTTTTAATATCTGGCCTCTTCCTCGACCCACGGCAGATGAATAGCTTGAAACAAAAAAAGGCACATCAGAACCTACAGATAAAGCCAAATCAAGCATCTCTTTTTTATTTAACTTTAACCTCAGTAATTTATTTAAACCTAAAATACAAGAGGCGGCATTACTTGAGCCGCCTCCTAAACCTGCTGAGACCGGAATATTCTTATCTATATCAATCCTCACTCCACATTTAATATTCAGCCTCTCAAGCAACACTAATACTGCCTGATAAGCCAAATTCGTCGCATCGGTCGGTATCTGCCTGGAGTTAGAATAAATCTCTATATCATTATTACCCTTTATTAATCTTATAGCTATATTATCTTTTAAGGTAATGGCTTGATAGATTGTTTCAATGTCATGATATCCATCAGAGCGCTTCTTTAGAACCTTAAGATACAAATTGATCTTAGCATAGGATGAAAGATTTATCCTTTCCATTAGAAGTCTACTTATTATTTTCGACTAATAAGCTCTTTGGCAGCAATTTTAATATCACTTGATGTCAGATGATAATGCTTCATTAACTCTTCTGGTTCTCCTGACTGTCCAAACTCACCCTTTATACCTATCATCTTAACAGGCACTGGATAGGATTCTGAAATAACCTCACACACAGCAGAACCTAATCCCCCATAAATGGTATGCTCCTCACAGGTCAAAATAGCCTTCGTTTCTCTGGCAGCCTTTACAATAACATCCTTATCTATTGGTTTTGGAGTATGAAGATTGATAACCCTAGCACTAATCTTCTCCTCTTTTAAACTGTCGGCTGCCACCAATGCCTCATAAACCATATTTCCGCAAGCAATTATAGACAAATCATTACCTTTTCTTAAAATATTAGCCCTTCCTATCCTAAAATAATCATCCTCCTGGGTAATTATCGGAACTGGATTTCTGGTAAATCTTAAATAAACAGGGTGAGGGATACTGGCTGCCTCAATCGTCGCCTTCTTAGCCTCAATTGCATCAGCCGGAATAACTACCTGCATATTGGGTAAAGCTCTCATCAAAGTTATCTCCTCCAAGGCCTGGTGTGTTGCACCATCTGGACCAACAGTAATACCTCCATGGCTTCCAACAATATTTACATTTAAATCCATATAGCAAACTGAGATGCTCAACTGATTCCAGGCCCTTCCTGCAGCAAAGACACCGAAGGTACAGGCAAATGGTATCTTTCCACCCAAAGCAAAACCAGCTGCAGTAGACATCATATTCTGCTCAGCAATACCAAAACTAAAGAATCTTTCAGGGAATTCTTTTTTAAACCATTTTGCTCTAGTTGAATCAGTCAAATCAGCAGATAAGACAACTACATCTTTATTAATCCTACCTAGTTCAAGTAAACCTTTTCCAAAACCATCACGAGTTGGAATCATTTGTTCAGCCATTGTCAGTCCCTTAAATTATTTTTTAGTTTTTTATATTTATTCTCGGATTTCTTCAATTCATCTAAAGCCTTTCTGGCTTCTTCTTTCTTAGGAGCAATGCCATGCCAGCCAATCTGATGCTCCATAAAAGAAACGCCTTTGCCTTTTATGGTATGGGCCAAAATGACTGTGGGCCTTCCTTTTATTTTTTCGGCTTTATCATAAGCATCCATAACTTCTTTCAGGTTATGACCATCTATTTCAATTACATTCCAGCCAAATGACTGCCATTTCTCTTTTAGTGGTTCTAAACTCATAACCTCTTTTACCCAACCATCTATCTGAAGTTTATTCCAATCAACGATACCACAGACATTATCTAATTTATAAAAAGAGGCAGACATAGCTGCCTCCCAAACTTGCCCCTCTTGAATCTCTCCATCTCCCATAAGACAATATACTCTTATATCTTTTTTATCCAACTTTGCCGCAAGAGCTATTCCATTGGCAATAGATAGACCTTGGCCCAATGAACCAGTCGATGCTTCAATCCCAATAGAGACATCGCGTTGCGGATGTCCTTGAAGCCGAGAACCTATCTTTCTCAAGGTCAGTAGCTCTTTCCTCTGAATATATCCGCAATGAGCCAATATTGCATATAGGGCAGGACAGCCGTGGCCTTTGGATAAAATAAATCTATCTCTCTTATCCCAATCAGGTCTCTTGGGATTATGGCGCATCTTATAACAATATAGACCCACTAATAATTCAACGATAGATAAAGAACCCCCGGTATGACCACTACCTGCCTCTTGTAGACTGGCTATTATATCTTCTCTAAGTTTTAAGGCTATCTTCTTAAGTTCTTTAATATCAGGTCTTTTCTTATTCAAGGTCTAGTCTCTTTATCTTCTCTTTTACCTTTTGCTGATCAGATTCAATCTCTAATGATTTCAACCAGGCTTTTTTTGCTTCTTCTTTACGGCTCATTTTAAAATATATATCTCCCAGATGATCATAAATAACTGGATCTTCGATAAGTTCTGAAGCCTTTTTTATTAATGATAATGCCTTATCAATATCACCTTTTTTATAATAGGCCCAGCCTAAACTATCAATATAGGCACCATTTTCTGGTTCTATCTCTATAGCCCTATTTAGAAGTTCGACTGCTTCATCTAAATTCACACCATCTTCTGCATACATATAACCGAGATAATTTAAGGCATCTGAATTTCTTGGATTTATTTCAATAGCCTTTTTAAACTGGGTTATGGCTTTATCTCTTTCGTTATTAAGTTCATAAAAAGCACCTAAGTAAAAATATGCAATGTCACTATCGGAGTTAATGCTAATGGCTTTCTTATAAGCCTCTTCTGCCTTATGTGGCATATTGGCTCTCTGATAACTCAACCCTAATAAGAGATAAATTTGATCCTTATTCTTCATCTTAAGTTCAACTGCCTTTTTAAGTACCTCAATGCATTTCTTATACTGCTTGCTTTCCAAATAAAAATTGCTCAAAGTTATATAGGAGCCTATATCTTCAGGATAAAGTTCTAAGATAAACTTATATTGCTCTTCTGCCTTACTGAGTTTGTCTTGTTTATAATATAGATTACCCAATTGTTTATAGGCACTAATATTTAAGGGGTCAATCTTAAGAACCTCATTATAATAAGAGATAGCAATATCAGGTTGGTCTTCCATCTCATAGACTACCCCTAAGGCAATATAAGCAGATATAAATTGGGGATCTAACTCTATTGCCTTCTTGAAAGATTCAATAGCCTTATCGGTCATTTCCTCATCTACATAGATTAATCCCAGATTAAAATGGAAGATAGGAAGTTCTTTAATTTTTATTAAATCCTTGTATGCTTTAATGGCTTCTTTATTCTTACCCTCTAAAACATACAAATCTACTAAAGACAAAAGAGGTAATCTATCTTGGGGGTCAATCTTTAGAATCTTTTCATATTCTAAAATAGCCTGGTCATATTTGCCTTCTCTGGTATAGAGGAGGGCTGCAAGATAATGGGCTTCAATACTCTCTGGATTTAATTTGATAGTTTTATTGATGTGAAATTGTGCCTCTTGGAGTTCATTTAATTTGATATAACTACGCCCTATCATTAAGTGTATGGCTGCTATATCAGGTGCATATTCTAAGGCCTTTTTATACTCAGCAATTGCTTTTTGGAACTCCCCTTCCCTATCATAAATAAGGCCCATTATAAAATGGGCATAACTTTCAGATTTATGTGTATCTTGACCAACGAAAGCCGCCTGAGAAGGCTTAATAGTCGTATAATTTATAATAAGAAGTGAAATAAAAAATACAGCAATGATCAAATTAAACTTCTTCATTACAAGAAATAACCCCTGCTATTAAACACACTATCTCTTTTTCTTCTTATGTCTATCCCTTTTAAGTCTCTTTTTTCTTTTATGCTTGGCTATCTTTTTTCGTCTCTTCTTTTTATCACCTGGCATAACAATCCTCCCAATTTTAAGTAAGTTATAATAAAAGGTATGAGATATTTAGTATATTGCTTTGTTTAAAGGATATTCGATGATTCCAGTTGCACCTGCTTTTTTTAACTCAGGGATCAGTTCTCTTACTGTCTTTTCATCAATAATAGTTTCAACAGCGCACCAATCTTCATCAGCCAAGGGTGAAATAGTAGGCCTTTTCATAGCTGGAAGTATCTTTAAGACCTTATTCAAATTGATTCTCTTAACATTCATCTTAAGGCCTACCTTCTGTTCAGCAACAATGGCACCTTTTAAAAGGAGGGCGATATTCTCAATCTTTCTCCTCTTAGCCTTATTCCTCCAGGAATTCTTATTAGCTATTAACCAGGTTGTCGATTCACAAACAGTAGTTATCTCGCGAAGATTATTAGCCTTTAGACTTGAGCCAGTCTCTGTCAACTCAACAATTGCATCAACTAAAGAAGGTGCTTTTATCTCTGTTGCTCCCCAGCTAAATTGAACATCGGCTTTTATCCCTTTTGAGGCAAGGTACTTCCTGGTCACATTTACTAATTCTGTGGCAATCTGTTTCCCTTGTAAGTCCTTAAGTTTTCTAATATTAGAATCATTAGGTACAGCAATAACCCATCTTACAGGATTTAAACTCTGCTTAGCATAAAACAGGTCTGCAACCATTTCTACCTTAGATAAATTACCATTCTCTTCTATCCAGTCACTGCCGGTAATACCACAGTCTAAATCTGCATCAACTATATATCTTGACATCTCCTGGGCGCGGATTAACATACATTCTATCTCATCGTCATCGATACTTGGAAAATACGACCTCGGAGAGACAGAAATATTGAAACCTGCCTTTTTAAACATCCTAAATGTAGCCTCCTGCAGACTACCCTTGGGAAGACCCAGTTTTATTTTCATCTTGGACTACCTCTTCAATCTCTTTTCTTACTTTCTTTTTTTGTCTGGGGCGAGAGTATTTCTTTTTGCTTTCCTTTACCCTAGTCTTTGGGTTGATATTCCAATATCTCCTAACCTTCATATTAAAACGACATTGTCATATTTTATATCACTTTGACTACCTATGTCAATCAAAATATAAGAGATTACTGAAAAAATCCAGCAATCTCTGCAATCTGTTTTTAATCTCTGTAATCAGACCTGGCCACCGAAGATTCTCTTTTATGGCAAGCAGGGGTCACGATGCATTTTTCAGTAACCTCTATAACGCTTATTTAATAAACTTATCCTTTAAGCCGTCTTCTTCTATATTCAGAATAGACCGAATCTACTATCTTCTTTTTAATCTTATAATTTAAGTATTTAGCCCTGGAGAATAAATCAGAGAGTAAAATTATCTTAGACTCATTCTCAATAAGTAAGTTTCTATATAGAGCCTCTCCTGGACTATCTCCTACAGTTATCACTCCATGATTAGCCAGTATCAGACCATTATGCAGCAAAATCTTATCAGCCACCTCATTGGCTAATTCAAATGAACCTGGATCAATATATCCTATTACAGGTATGTCTGTCTCTAAAATAGCTGCGAATTCAGCAGTTACCGCTTTAAGTTTCCTATATTTATTAGCAAAGATTATAGAGTAGACAGGGTGTGAATGGATAACGCAATTTATATCTTTACGCACCTTATAGCAGGCTCTATGCATCCTGAGTTCACAACTTGGTTTGAGTCTTGCTCCATTCTTACCCTCATCTCCTTCTAAAGGAACTTTAAGATAATCTCTGCTTTTAGCTTTATCGAACCATGTACCGCTTGCTTTTATATAAATAGAACCGCCTCTCTTTATGCTGATATTACCTCCTGCACCACAAGTGAGGCCATATTCTACTAAATCTTTTCCTAAATTGACCAAAATCTTCCTATAATTCTTTTCCTTGGTCATTATTCTCAAATCCCCCCCCGGCAACCTTTTAAGTGTATCATAATAAAATACTGTTGTCAAATTCAAGATTGTGCTTGTAATGATTTAAGTATGTGCTATAATAAGTTCATTGTCCGAATTCACCTCTTACTGTTCTTTAAAATCCTAAGCACGCCCCGTTAGAAAATCTTTGATTTCTAACAG
>CAZQVU010000004.1:15476-17420 GCA_964596885.1 uncultured Planctomycetia bacterium | reverse complement strand
CAGAATATTTTATCAACAATTAAAAAAAATCAAAACAAGATTGAATCCTTTGGAGTCAAAAGATTAGGTCTCTTTGGCTCTTTTGTTCGAGAGGAACAAAACTTGGAAAGTGATATAGACCTGCTCGTAGAATTTGAGGAGGGTAAAAAGACTTTTGATAATTTTATACATCTTTCATTTTTATTAGAAAACCTGCTTGGGCATCATATCGAGTTAGTCACTTCCGAGTCGTTAAGCCCTTATATTAAACCACATATTATGAAAGAGGTTGAGTATGTCATTTTCCGGCCTTGAATATTTAAATCATATCCTTGATGAGACAAGATATCTTATAACCCAGACAAGGAATTTGAAGCAATCTGATTTTGCTGAAAATGGAACCTTACAAAGGGCTTTTGTGCGTAGCATAGAAATAATCGGCGAAGCCACAAAGCACATCCCTGATGAATTAAAGCAACGATACCCACACATAGAATGGAAGGCAATTGCAGGAATGCGTGATAGGTTAATTCATAACTACTTTGGCATCGATTATGATATTGTCTGGGATGTAGTAATAAACAAAATCCCTCCACTCCACCAAGAAATCAAAAAGATTATTGATAAAGAAAAATAAATATAATATCTAACAAATCACTGCATCCGACCAAAAAGCTGGTGCTTTTTGGTCGGGTGATTTCTGTATTAGACAAATATACAAAAAGAAGTCTCTTGACATTTACAACAATATAGTATATACTTGTATATACAAAAGGAGGTTGTTATGTTAACAAAGATTCAAAAATGGGGTAATAGTCAGGGGCTCCGTTTCCCCAAGGAAATTTTGTCTCGAGCACATATATCAATTGGTGATGAAGTCGATATTAAGATTCATCGTGGCAAGATTATTATCAAACCTGTCACGAGAATTCGTGGAAAATACAATCTTAAGGATCTTGTTTCTAAAATTCCGAATAATTATAAATCAGAGGAACAAAATTGGGGGAGTCCAGTTGGAAAGGAAGAATGGTAAATGAAAAAGTATATCCCCCATAAAGGAGATTTTATTGCTTTGACATTCGATCCACAATCTGGCCATGAACAAAGAGGAAGGCGACCTGCATTAGTTATTAGTAACACCCTTTTCAATCAAAAAACTGGGCTTGCGATAGTATGTCCTATCACACACAAAGATCGTAATTACCCCTTTCATATAAAAATTTCTGGTTCTGTGTCTCTTACAGGCTTCGTAATGGTTGATCAGGTTAAATCTGTTGATTATAATTCGCGGAAAGTAAAATTTATTGAGAGAGCTCCCGTCGAACTATTAAACGAAGTGCTTGGAATTTTGGATGCATGCATTTATTAACCATTTATTTATCTAACAACCGCTGCACCTAACCGCTCTTCCGCTGGTACTTCATAACGGCAGGGGAGTTTGGTCGTTATGGAATAAAAAAATTATATTAAAATCTCTATAGTTTATGTTAAAGTAAAATACAAAATGGAGGTATACAAATGAAGTACAGATTAACAGGAGTTATAGAACGAGAAGGCGATGGTTATGTTTCTTTATGTCCTGAATTGGATATAGCTAGCCAGGGCAATACAATAGAAGAAGCGCGGACAAATTTAATAGAGGCTATAGAATTATTTTTAGAAACGGCTTCTCCTCAAGAAATACAAGGAAGACTTCATGATGAAGTGTATATAACTCGTTTGGAGGTAGCAGTTGAGTAAACTACCTATTCTTTCAGGACAAGAAGTATGTAAAATCCTCAGTAGACATAATTTTGTAGAAGTAAGACAGAGAGGTAGTCATATTGTGATGCAAAAGCGTACTCCGGAAGGAACAATTACTATCCCTGTCCCAAATCATAAAGAAATTAGAATTGGAACGTTGCAATCAATTATTCGCCAATCAGGTGTATCAAAAAATGAATTCGAAGTCTGATATAAATACTC
>CAZQVU010000004.1:0-15466 GCA_964596885.1 uncultured Planctomycetia bacterium | reverse complement strand
TGCTGCAGATGACCCTTGCTCTGTTCGGGTGGTTGAACTCGGATGTTAGAACCAATAAAAAATTATTGAAAAATGAATAAAAATATGGTAGGCTAAAATTGGGGTGAGATAATGAGTGAAATAATATTTATCATTGAAAGTTCTGATGAAGGTGGTTATATCGCAAAAGCCTTAGGATATTCTATCTACACTGAAGGTGAAACAATAGATGAATTAAAAAAAAATATTAAAGATGCGGTAAAATGCCATTTTGATGAAAAAGACCTTCCACATATTGTTCGTCTTCATATGGTAAAAGATGAAATAATGACTATATGAGACTACCCAGAGAAATCAGTGGTAAAGAACTTGCTAAACTTCTTAAAAAGTATGGCTATCAAATTACCAGACAAAGTGGTGGCCATATACGATTAACCACCTCTTTACAAGGCGAACACCATATTACTATTCCCACTCATAAATATCTTAAAATAGGTACATTAAGTGGTATATTAAGCGATATTGCTAAGCATTTTGAAATAGATAAAACCGATTTAATTAAAGAATTATTCTAACAGATCGAACAAGCGGATTTTTTTCTGTGGCTAAAGCCACTCCAAAAACCACCCACCTCGGGTTACTCTCAATAAATTCCCACTCTCTACCGCACATATGGTAAGTGATGGCAAATTTTACCTAACTCAAACAATTTTCTCAACGGCATTTAATACATCTTCTACTGTAATAGCTTTAAGACACATAAAACCTTTATCGCAATTATGAGCCAGACACACCTTGCAACCTACTTCTTTATGCAGGACTATATCATCCTTACCAAGGGGTCTCCATCTAACTGGACTAAGACCTGCCTGGTTCCTGCCAAAGATTGAAATAACCGGTGTCTTAACCGCCACTGCTATATGCACCGGGCCTGAATCATTAGAGATTAAAAGTCGGGCTCTTTTAATAAGGGCGGCTAATTGTCTTAATCTGAGCCCGGAGAGGACTAAACAATCTTTATTATCCGAATAGGAAGTAACTCTATTGCATATATCATCATCCTCTTTAGAGCAAATAAAAACAATCTTTGCTTTGTATCTTCTTATCAGATTATCCGAAACCTCAAGGAATCTCTCAAGTGGCCATATCTTGGAAGGGCAACTGGCTGTTGGATTAATCACTATAATCCTATCATCCTTTTGTATCTTATGTTGTAAAAGGACTGAAGTTACATAATCTTCATCGTCTTTTGTTATAGGCATATAAAGTTCTTCTGTCTTATCCTTTATGCCCATTTCTTTTAAAAGATCAAAATTGTATTCTACCTCATGTTTTTTACCTAAGTGTTTTAGATCCTTCATCTTTTTAGTTAACAAAAAACCGAATTTTTTATCATACCCAATCCTCTCAGGTATACCTGCCAGATAAGTTATAATATGAACCCTATTTGTAGGATGGAGAATGATAGCCACATCGAAACTCTTTTTTCTCAAGGTTAAAGCAAACTTAAGACTCGAAAATATCCCCTTATGCCTTCCATATTTATCATAAATTATGACCTCATCTAAATAGGGATTATTCTCTACTATATCCTGAGTATAAGGTCTTACCATAAATGCAATATAACTGTGGGGAAAATTATCCCTTAAGACCTTTATCACAGGGGTCGACAATAAGACATCTCCGATTCTATCTGTCCGTACTATTAGTATCCTTTGATAATCTCTCATATCAATAAGGAGCAATTTAGTAACTTATCTCTTTTTAATCAATAAAGAAACCTTCTCTATCACATCATCTGGCTTAATTAACTTAAGGCATTCATGATTATATCTACATTGGGCTGCCTCACAGGGAGAACACTCTAAATCCTTTCTTATAATGTAGTCATCCTTTCTTCTTGGCCCATATTTTTTGTGGTTAGTTGGACCGAATATGGCTATAACCGGTAGATTTATGGCTGTGGCTAAATGCATAGGGGCACTGTCATTACTTATAAGGAATTTAGTATTCTTTAAAACAGCGGCAAGTTCAATAATAGATGTCTTACCACAAAGATTAAGGACTTTTTTAGGAAATCTATCTTCTATCTTCTTGGCTAAATTAAAATCATCCTTATCACCTACCAGAATGATTTTTAAAGCAAAACTATCAATTAATCTTCTGGCTACTTCAATAAAACCTTCAATCATCCATCTTTTGTTATCACTTGCTGCCCCAGGAGCAATTGATGCCAAATTATCTTCATCTTTTAGGGGTTTTAATAAAGAATTAGCATATTGTTTGTGACTCTCTCTTATCTCAATTGAAAAATCAGCCCCTTCTGTGTCTATGCCAATCTCTTTTAATTTATTAAGATGGGTATCTTTCATATAATTGATGCTTCTATCTTTATCGGGTTTAATAGAGGTTCTATATCTTGGTCTTATCAAAAATGGAATTAGGCAATTGCGTAAATCAATAACTAAATCATAACCCCGACTACGCAACTTCTTAATCAAACGGAATTTATCCCTAAGAGGAGAAAATTTATCATATACTATAGTATCTCTGACTAAAGAACTGGTTCTAAATATCTCCTCTGCTTTTGGACCTACTATAACATCAATCGACCTTTGAGGAAACTCTTTAGATAAGGAATCAATTACTGGAGTAGTCAATATAACATCACCAATATTGCTTAAAGAGATAACCAAGATAGTCTTTATCTTTTCCTTATCAATTCTCATTCTTTATAAATATCTTTCTTGCTCCATAAGTATAATACATAACCTCCAATTATCTCTTATGGAGTAAAGGATATATCTTCAACTCCTCAATCGCCTTTAAGACATCATCTACAGTAATAGCCTGCATACATCTATTTTCTTTGCAATCCAGATTATAACAAGGAATATTGCAACCAACATCCTTCTGAATTACCTTAGTAGGACCTCGAGCAGCATAGGGACCGGTGATATCTGGACTTGTTGGACCAAATAAGGCTATTAGTGGAGTCTGCATACAAACAGCTATGTGCATTGGACCTGTATCTGCTGAGATAACTAAATCAGAAAATCTAAACAAAGCCCCTAATTCTTTCAAATTAGTCCTTCCGCTTGCTATAATCGGGGTATGCTTCATCTTATCTGTTATCTCCTGCGCCAATTTAATATCAGATTGTGAACCAGTAATTACAATCTTAGCATTATATCTCTCAATCAATCTATCAGAAAGTTCAGCAAATCTATCAAGCGGCCATCTTTTTAAACTCCAGTTTGCTCCTGGATTAACAGATATCAAAAAATCACTCCTCTTTACCCCGTTTTCTTCTAAAAATCTACTAACAGAATCTCTGGCATCTTCTGATAGAAAAAAATCACAACCTGTCTCAGTAACCTCAATTCCAGCCTCTTTAACCAAGTTTAAGTAATAATCTGCTCTGTGAATGCCAGATGGAGGCGGTTCAATCTTCCTGGTCAATAAAAACCCTCCTTTCCTTCTCCAATAACCAATCCTTTCAGGTATACCAGCCAAATAACACAAAAAAAGTCTAGTAAATGAGCGGTGAAAGAGAAAAACAGTATCAAAATGCCTCTTCTTAAGCAGAAAGATAAATTTTATCTTCCCTATTATTCCTTTATGCTCCCCTTCTTCATCAAAAATAATAATCTCATCTAAATTGGGGTTACCCTCAAGCATCTCCTTGCATCGTGGAACTACCATAGAAGCAATAAAACTCTCTGGAAATCTTCTTCTTATGGCTTTAATGCTTACTGTTGAAAAAAGAACATCCCCTAACCAGTTAACATTTACAATCAAGATCCTTTTACAAGATTTAATATCTTCCATCTCTATCTAATATCCTTTTAGAACTCTCTGATAAACATTTTCAACTTTCTTTATAAGGTCATCAAGAGAAAAATCAGATTTAACTTTCTTCTGTCCATATCTTCCAAATGCTTCAGCCATCCTTTTATCTTTTAACAGCCTAAGTATAGCCTCTTTTAATTCTAGGTCCTGGCGAGGCTTTATGAGGTATCCACTTTTACCATCTTCAACCAAAGAATAGATACCACCTACATCGCTTGCCACTACAGGTAGCCCTTTAGCCATAGCCTCCAAGATTGAAAGCCCTAAACCTTCCTGCAAAGAAGGCATAACAAAAACATCCATAATAGATAAAGGCAGAGTAGTCTCAATTACAGATTGGGCAAAATGTACATTATCTTTAATTTTTAACTCATCGACTAACTTAAGAAGGTTTTTCTTCTCAGGCCCTTCACCTATAATAAGAAATTGAACATCCGGTCTAACCTCTAAAATCTCCTTTGCTGCCTTTAACAGATATTTATGCCCTTTAACTTCAGACAACCTGGCGATTATGCCTACGACAGGGCCACCTTTTAAATTAACCTCTCTTCTATATTCATCCTTTTGCTCATTAGTATATGACTTTAAGAATTCTTCTAAATCAATACCATTATAAATTAATTCTATTTTATCCTTAGTTACTCTTAGATCATTTACTAAATGGACTCGCACAGCATCACTTATAGCAATAACTTTATCCCCCCAGAACTTAAAAATCTTCCTTGATAACCGTGGTTTAAAGAATCCGTGGCAGGTACTAATATAAGGAATTTTTGTTAATTTAGATAGATAAAAAGCCACTACCTGGGTTACTCTCGTCTGAACATGGATAAGTTCAATACCCTCTTGCCTAATAAACCTCAACAATTTAAAGATGGCCAAGATAACCTTTGGATTTAACTCCGATTTTGTTTTAACATTTACTTTAATATGGGGAATAGAGTGATTCTTTAAGACTTCTTCTAATCTACCACCTGATGAAGCCACCCAGACTTGATGTCCTCTTTCCCTTAACTTTTTAGCCAGAGAAACTGTATATGAACTAATGCCTCCAAAATCTAAATGGGTTGTCATAAGCAAAATCTTCATTCTCTACCCCTCCTAATCCACTTTGAGGCAGCTGCGTAAACCTCATCCACTGATATCTTCTCCATACACTCTAAACTCTTGCATCTGGGTTTATAGCAAGGGCTGCATTTCAGTCTCTTGTAAATAAGCGTGTAATCCTCAGCCGGTGGCAGATGACGTTCGGGATCTGTCGGACCAAATAGAGCAACAAAAGGGGTCTTCATAGCCGCAGCAATATGCATAGCCGCTGTATCTGTTGTTATAAGAACCTTACATTTACTAACTAAAGCAGCAAACTGTAACACGGTTGTCTTGCCACAGGTTATAATGGGTTTTGATTTGGTAAGTCTGGCTAAGTTCTCTGCTTCCTGTCTGTCATAACTATCTCCTGTAATAAGAATTCTTACATTATGATTATCAACCAATCTATCAGAAAGTTTCGCAAATTTTTTAAGTGGCCATCTCTTAGTCTGCCATCTTTTACTGGCTGATATATTCAATCCAACCAACTCTTGATTTTTACCTAACCACTCAGCAGCTAAGAGATTCTCAACATATACCCTATCTTCCTCTTTGGGCCAGAGACAAAGGCTTCTATCAATGATATCTATACCTAAGATATTAAGTAGCCTCCCTTGATGACTTATGGGATCCTGAGGTTTTTCAATGTCTTTTATGCCATTATTTAAGAGAAAGCCGAGTTTTTTATTTCTATAGCCATATCTTTTAGGAGACATACTTAAAAAACCTAAAAGATGACTTTTGGCATTATTTTGTAAATCAATAATACAATCAAAATGTTCCTTTCTTAAACTTTTAGCGATATGATTAAACCTTTTAGAGAAGATAGGTGTATCCTTGATATCATACGAGAGGAGTTCATCGATATATGGGCAATTTTGCAAGACATCCTTATATCTTAAATCCACCAGCAGGCTAATATGAGCGGTTTTAAATCTTGCCCTTAAAGCTCTCAAAGAAGGTATAACCAGAATGACATCTCCTAAAGAACTTATTTTTATGACTAATATCTTAAAAGAATTAACCACCTCAGAATATAGATTAATAGTATCTTCTGCCATCTTTTCAAGACTGAATCTCTCCTCAACCTTTTTTCTGGCTCTTTGCACAAATCTCTTTACTAGGTCTTTATTATGATATAATCTTAATATAGCCTCGGCTATAGCCTCAGGGTCTTCAGGCTGAACAAGAAGACCATCCTTATTATCTTCTATTATCTCAACTATTCCACCTACTTTAGTACCAATAACAGGAATACCTACAGCGCCTGCCTCAATCAAGACCCTACCAAAAGCCTCCTGAGTGGTAGTTGCCATAACCAGAACATCTAACTCAGATAGTAGTTGGGGTATATCAGACCTCCTGCCTAAAAACTCAACATAACTTGAAATACCTAATTGTCGAATAAGAATAATCAATTCCTCCTTATATCTCTGTTTATCGGCTGAAGCCTCTCCTATTATTACAGCCCGAATTTCAGGTATCTTTCTTACTATCTTTGATATAGCCTTTAAAAAGTATTTATGCCCTTTGATAGGTGTCAGTCTTGCGATAATACCTACAGTAAAGGATGTTTTAGGCTTTAAATAACTAGGATTAAACTGGAACCTCTCAAGATCTACTCCTCGTGGTATATGACGGATTACATCTACAGATACACCAAAATCATCTATCATATGCCGACCGATTGTTACCGACGGTACAATCACCCGCTTGCCCCAGCCCATAACTCGACTCATAAAATGAGTGTTATAGTATCCATGACAGGTGGTTATAAAATTACAACCTGTCTTAAGACAAGCAAAATAAGAAGACCAGGCACAAGCCCTGCTCCTTGCATGAACAATATCAATCCTTTCTTTCCTGATGACTTCAGCAATCCTGCCAATCATCCTAAGTATGATATAAGGATTTTTACTATGGACTGGCAATATATAATGTCTTGCTCCAACAGAATCCAATTCTTTAACAAGCTCACCACCGGATGAAATCACAACCGCCTTATGACCACGAGATATTAACTCTCTGGCTAAATCTACAACTCCGGTCTCTACACCACCAGATTCCAATTTTGGAACAACCTGCAAGATATTCACCTTGTTAAAATCCTCCTGCTTTCATCACACCAGAAAGTCATTGCAAAAGAGTATCTATAATTAAATAAAAAAGTTTTATATATATCTAATCATACTAAACCCTTAAGGACCTCCTTTATCCTTTGACTATCCTCTAACTTTTTAACGGGAGGCCTCTTTTGCAAAAGTTGCTCAATTCTATCCTCTAAGTCTAAAAAAGTGGCAACTTCTATATATCCTTTTTGCTTAAAGTTATCTATTAGATTCCTGTGTTTTTTAGATATAACTGACGACGGATAGCCTTCGGGCACAACCACAACAACATACTTCAAAGAATTAACTGCCTCAGATATCATTGAGATACTATCAAATGAAACTACAATTAGTTCAGATAAAGCCAGTATTCCTCCTACAGCATAAGGAAGATTCTTTCTGCCTGCAAGAACAAGGAGTTTGCATCTTGCATAACCTTGTAGATAATCCCTAAAAATATCCTCAAAATATGAACCAGTTCTCCTTGAAGTTGTAACAAGTAATTCGGCATCTATCGTTTCTACAGCCTTTTTTACTTGATGAAGCATAGACTTAAGTTGAGAATCTTGGTATTTAAAAAAACTACAGTCTCCACCAAAAAATAAACCAATCTGTATCTCCTTACTTAAATTAATAACCTTTTCTAAGGATTTTCTATCTTCTTTTAGGCGTTCATCATTGAATACACTTGGAGCTCCATTTGTAATAAGGGTATTTTTAGTCTGTTTAGGATTATCATGCCTGGGTATAATAGCCAAATCAAAAGCACCCTTTCTTATAGGAGGCTTCATAATAATTATACTCTTTGCATTATTTTCTCTGGAAAGGATTAGATTTAGACCTGATACACTACTTCCGCATGAGATAATATAATCAGCAAAACTTGAAACAAGTTCATCATAACAGGATTCCTCCAAAACTCTTCTTAAACACCATAGACACCCCTGGCAACTGGTGGATGTAGAAAAGATTGACGAAAGGTTAAGCATTAAAGGTCCTAAATTATTCTTGTATTTAACTTCAACTATCTTATAACCATCTTCTAGGGCATAAGGGGCTCTAACTACAAGACCTTTTTCCTTCAATGTTTCTTCAAGAAGCCCTGCTACAGCCTTAGCCTGATTAAGATGACCTGCTTTTCCATCTGATAATATTAAAACTGAGCGGCAGAGTATAGACTTTTTCCTTCTTTGAATCCACAACCACTGTTCGGGATTATTATCTATGTAATTACTAAGTTTATCATAGAAAGCCTGGAGGACTTCTTGGGGACTTAATAATTTACTATCTTTATCTTCATAATATTCAAGAGCTTTACCTATATAAAGGCGGTGGTAAGGTCCTTTATCTCTCATAATAAAACTGGGGAGTACGGCACTTTTTGTCTTTCTTCCAATAGCAACTGGGCCAGTTGGTATGTATATCTTACGCCCTAAAAAATCCACTACAACATCACCCTTGGCAATAGTCTGATCAGCAAGCATTCCCAGGATATCCCCATATTTTAGACTCCTTAAAATACCCTTTATACCAAACCCCCGCTTGATGACCTTACATTTACCAGAATTCCTATAACAGTTTAGGAGGTTATCTAATCGGCTATGTTTCTGCTGACGGGCTAAAACCTTCATTGGATAACCTTTAATAGCAGCTACCTGGGCTGAAAGTTCCCAGTTTCCGAAGTGAGCCGTTAAGAATATAACCCCTCTATCCTTCCTTATTGCTTCCTTAGGATTATCTAAACCATATATCTTTATATACTTATCAACATAACTCTCATCTAATTTGGGAAATTTGGCTATTTCGGCTAACATCATACCTAGGTTTTGGTAACTCCTTCTTAATATTCCTCTTAAATCTTTAGGGCTTCTCTTATAGGAATAGGCTGCTTTAAGTTGAGAATAAGCAGTCCTCCTCTGCTTAACACTTAAAAGATATAAAATATTACCCATTAACCTCCCCAGCCACAAACTTAAAGTAATCGGAAGTATACTCAAAACAAACAGGGTAAATCTAGCCACAAGATAAATTGGATAAGTATTCAATCAACCTCTCCTTACCTTTTGTAATTTCAACTTCAATCTTTAAGACATAAAATTTTATCTCACTTGGTATCATCTGGATAACTTCTGAATTCAACCTCATCCAATCCTTCTCTGTAGTAACAATACAATCAGAATTATATCTCTTAGCCTTCTTTATAATCTCTTCTATATCAGGCCTTTTATACTGATAATGATCCATAAACTCTATAAGCAAGTCCAGTTTAATCCCCATCTTAGCCAGGGTATATCTAAAGTAAAGAGGAGAACCTATTCCACAAAATGCTAAGACCTTCTTATTCTTTATCCTATCAAGTTCTATTTTATTATCCTCTTTTACCTCATATAGATAAAGGGGCTGGTACCTACATTCTATAATCAAGGCTTTTGGATTTAACTTCTTTAATCTCTCTTTGAGATTAGTTAAATTGCCAGTAGCCGCATCTACCTTAGATATAAAAAAAATATCAGCCCTTTTAAGATGACTTAATGGTTCCCTCAATATACCCCTTGGTATAAGATGGTTATTACCAAAAGGATTTAAGGCATCAATAACTACTATATCAATATCTCTCATCAGGCGCCAATGCTGAAATCCATCGTCTATAATAATAACATCTGGATTAATAAGCCGTTCTGCCTGTTTTGTCAGTCTCACTCTATCCCTGCCTGATAACAACTTAACAGAAGGTAAATTAAACTGGATAAGGTTTAACTCATCTTCACTGTAACCACTGGCTAACAGACAGACTTTATTGTTGCTAAAGATATTTCTTATTAAATAAATCTCAATGGGTGTCTTACCAGTACCTCCCAAGGTTATATTGCCAACACTTATAATCTTAGACTGTGTCTTATAACTCCTTAAGATGCCTTTTCTATAGAGAAATATTATTATCTTAACTCCCAGGCAATAAATATATGAAAGTAAGGTCAAGAGTACTTTCAATAGATAAGATAAAACATCCTTTTTTTTATCCTGGGCAATATCCAGAAGATATCTTTTTAGTTTCTCCTTCATATTTAAAATCTATCCCTTTGTAAAAAACGCCCGTAATCCCGGACGCTTCACTTTGCTTTTATCTTCTTAACTAATTCATTGCAAGAGGGCGACTTAATATAAATCAAAAATCTCCCCAAAGCACGCATATAGATTAATAAACATCATTTTTTCTAGAATTATTCTCCTTGAATAACCTTTCTTTTTCATCAAGCATTTTTTTAAACTTAGCCTCAAAACCAGCATCCTTAGGATAATAGTATCTTCTCTTTTCAGGAAGATATCTTTGCTTTTGTGCGGCTTCCTTATTGGTGTGAGGGTAAATATAGCCTTGACCACGACCTAATTTTTGAGCACCTTTATAATGAGAATCTTTTAGATAATCAGGCACTTCTAATAAATAATTCTTTTCAACATCTTCTAAGGCTTTCTCTATTCCCAGGTAGGCAGCATTACTCTTTGGAGCACAGGCAACATATATAGCCGCCTGAGCTAGTGGAATTTTTGCCTCTGGCATACCTATAAACTCAGAAGCCTGATAAGCCGAATTGGCTACTACTAAGGCTTGAGGGTCAGCGTTTCCTACATCCTCTGCGGCACAAATTATGATACGCCTTGCAATAAAACGGGGGTCTTCTCCAGCATAAATCATCTTAGCCAACCAATATAAGGTGGCATCTACATCTGATGCGCGCATACTTTTTATAAAACTCGAGATGGTATCATAATGTGCATCCTCTTTTTTATCATAAAGCACTATCTTCTTCTGAATACAATCAGAGGCTACCTTCATAGTATAGTTAATTACACCATCTTTATCTGGCTTTGTAGTTAGGCTGCCTATCTCAAGAATATTCAGGGCACGTCTTGCATCGCCGTCTGAGGCGCTAGCAATCAACTTCAGGGTCTCCTGGCTTATCTTAATTTTTAACTTTCCCAAGCCTCTTTCTTTATCTTTTAAGGCCTGCTTTAAAATCTTTAAAACATCCTCTATTGAAAGAGGTTTTAATTCAAAAATAGAAGACCTTGAAATTAAGGCTGGAGTAATACTAAAGAAAGGATTATGGGTAGTGGCTCCTATTAAAATTATATTTCCTTCTTCTACATCATGCATCAAGACATCCTGCTGGGTTTTATTAAAACGATGAATCTCATCTAAAAATATAATAGTTCTCCTATTAAATACCCTTACTCTTTGTTTAGCCTGGTCTAAGATATATTTAAGTTCTTTAACAGTTGTTGTAGTGGCATTGAGGTGGAGAAATAAGGATTTAGTTATATTACTTATTACAGAAGCTAAAGCAGTCTTTCCAACTCCAGGAGGTCCATATAAAATAACTGAGGTAAGTCTATCAGCCTTAATTGCCCGGAGAAGAGGCTTGCCCTCGTCTAAGATATGTCGTTGATTGACAAACTCATCTAATGACCTCGGTCGCATTCTATAGGCAAGGGGTCTGCTCCTTCCTTTGTTAATCTTAAGGTCTAACTCTTCTTTGTTAAATAGACTCATAATTTTTAAAAAGTAATTCCCCGCTTCTGCCGTATTTAAGTGGTATTTTTGAACCCCTTCTACTAAGTGGGTGCCCTCTCACCTTGCCCGCAGACAAGATGAAGTTAGGCTCCCTGATTATTTGTGTTGGCTCAAAACTTACCACTTATCACGCACATAGCAGGGAATTATTCTCTCAATAAAGAATATATCATAAATTGCTTCAAAAGGCAAGGATTTTAGGATTTGCTTTTCACTATCTTATCTGAGCCTTTAGATCCTCTACTAATATCCTCTGTATCTCTTGCTGTATCTTATCGACTTCATCATCTATTAAGGTTCTCTTGTAAGATTGGTATTTTATAGAATAAGCCAGACTCTTGTATCCAGGAGGAATCTGCTTTCCGCGATAAACATCAAATAGAGTTACCTCTGTGACTAAAGGTCTTCCAATCTTCTTTATCTTGTTAATTATAGTTTGAGATTCAAGTTCCTCTCTTACTATAAGAGCTAAATCTCTTACAATATGAGGATATTTAGGGATAGATTCCATCTTATGAGTAATCTTAAGTAAAGGTAGGATTTTCTCAATATCTATCTCGGCTATATAAACAACTTCCCTTATATCAAACCACCTGAGGATATCCTCATCTATCTTACCCATTATGGCTATATCCTTATTATCAAGGCTTACCTTAGCCGCCTGACCTTTTATGAAAAATTGATTATTAAAATGATGAAATTTGTATCTGGTAAGACCTAAGGTATTAAATAAACTTTCTAAAATCCCTTTTAAGTCGAAGAAAGTAACTAACTTTGGCTTTATCTGCCAGTCATTCAAAAATTTGTTCCCACACAAACAAATACCTACCTTCTCCTCCTCTTTTATACCTGTCTTATGACCGGCGGAGAATACTTTACCCATTTCGAATATAGATACATCTTTTATTTGTCTATTTAAATTCCACTTAATCACAGAAAGTAATCCTGCAACAAGAGTAGGTCTTAATACAGCCTGTTCTCGACTTAAGGGATTTCTAATATGTATTATATCCTCTGACTTAAAACCAAGAGTTTTCAAATCCTCCTTATCAATCAAACTGTAACTTATAACCTCATTAAGACCGCAAGAAATAAGAATATTTCTTATCATCTGTTTAGTCTTATACTTAAATGATTCCGTTACATTTGGTGTAGACTTATATTCCTTTATCTGTCTAGACGAAACCTTAACCAGAGTTGATGGAATCTTATCATAACCGTATGCCCTAACAACCTCTTCTATCAAATCCGCTTCTCGTAATATGTCCTGCCTAAAAGGTGGTATTAGAAGGGTTAGTTTCCTCTCCTCAGATGTCTTAACCTTAAAACCTAAATCTTTTAATATCCTCTTTGTCTCTTTAAAGGGTATACTAAAACCTATTATCCTTTCCAACTCATTTTGATTCAATGTAACATATTTAGTCTTTATTTTCGTGTTAATAATATCCACATTATCACTTGTTTTGGCCTGCGTACTTTCTTCAATAAGTAGACTAGCCCTTCTTGCAGCCTCAGGAATACTTTCAAGGCAAATTCCTCTCTCAAATCTATATGAGGAAGCAGAAGACAATCCTAACTTACGGCAAGCCCTGCGGATTATTAAAGGATCAAAGTGGGCACATTCCAACAATATATTTTTTGTCTCCATCCCTATCTCTGTATCAATACCACCCATAATGCCGGCTATAGCAATAGGTTTGCGGCTATCTGCAATTACCAGAATATCCTCATCAAGTTTATATTCGTTTCCATCTATGGCAATTATCCTTTCATCTTTTTTAGCCCATCTAATTATAATTTCTTTATTCTCAATCTTATCATAATCAAAAGCATGTAGAGGTTGACCTCTTTCGAAAAGACAATAATTGGTAATATCAACTACATTATTGACAGGCCTTACCTCTAAAGCAGCCAATCGACGAGTTATCTTTTCATCAGATACCTTTATTTTTGCATCCCTTATTAATGTAGCGTTATATCTTAAGCAGGCTGATTTGGCTTGAATTTTAACATCTATATCCTTTTTGACATCTGATTGGAAGGCTCCAATTTGAGGTAAGACTAACTTACCACCGGTAATACAGGCTACTTCTCTCGCAATACCTATCATACTGAGTAAATCAGGGCGGTTGGGTGTAATTTCTGCTATATAAACATAATCATCTTTAAGTTTCTTGATAGAATTTATTCCAATACCGGAGATAGTAAGTTTCTCAGCCAGAGTATCTACTGACTCATTAAATTTAACTAATTCTCTTATCCAGTTATAACTTATAAGCATAATCTTCTTGCAAATTTAAATATCCCTAAACAGGAAACTGTTTCAAAAATCTTAAATCGTTTTCGAAAAATAATCTAATATCATCTATTCCATACTTCAACATAGCTATTCGTTCAACACCTACACCAAAAGCAAAACCACTGAATTTGTTATAATCATATTTAACTGCTTTAAAAACTTCAGGATCAACCATTCCTGAACCTAAGACCTCTAACCAACCTGTATTAGAACAAACACGACACCCCTTACCTTTACATATTATGCAGGAGATATCTAAATCTGCACTCGGTTCTGTAAAAGGAAAAAAATGGGGTCGGAATCTAACTTTTATATCTTTACCAAAAAGTCTCTCAACAAACAAAGAAAGAGTACCCTTTAAATCTGAAAAAGTTACCTCCTTATCAATAACTAAACCCTCTACCTGATGAAACATAAACGAATGAGTTGCATCTACAGCATCTGGTCTATATACTTTACCTGGAACAACCACAGCAATCGGTGGTTTTTCCTTTTCCATTACTCTAATCTGAACAGGAGAGGTATGAGAGCGAAGAAGTTTTCCTTTGCTAATATAAAAGGTATCAAAGGCATCACGCGAAGGATGTTCAAGGGGAATATTGAGGGCTTCAAAATTATAAAATTCAGTCTCTATCTCAGGTCCTTCAACAACATTAAATCCTAAACTTATAAAAATTTCACAGATCTCTTCAATAGTTTTAGTAATCAGGTGTTTAGTTCCTACATTTGGAGGGATACCTGGAAGCGTTATATCAATCTTCTCTTCGACAGATGTATCTTTAAACTCTTTAAGTCTCTGGTTAAGTTCATCAGTAAATTTGTCTTTTATGGCATTGGCAAGTCTTCCAATCTTGGGTCTTTCTTCTTGGGGTAGATAAGAAAGTCTTTTTAATATATTAGTCAGTTTGCCCTTCCTTCCCAGATATTCAAGGCGTATCTTTTCTATCTCTGAAGGGCTCTTTAAGTTTTCTAATTTTGTCAATGCCTCTTTTTGTAATCTTTTTAGTTCTTTTATCATATTATATAGAACTAGTTGTTTGAATAAGTATTAACTTATCTCTTTTTCTATCTTCTTCTTGTGTTTCTCAAGCCTTTGTAATTTTTTAATACTTGTTTTAATCTTTTCTATCTCCTTTTTGATCTCCTTAAGTTCCTCCTTGGCATCCAAATCTTCAATACCTTTAGGAATATAACTCTTATCCCCTAGGGCTTCTAAAAGGCGGTCTGTCGCTTTATATCTCTTTTCTAAAGCATTAATTATCCTGCTCATCCTTCTATCTCTTTTAATTGAGGCTATCATTTCAGCAAGTTCTGCCTGTTGTCTCCTTATAGTAGCAATTATAGTAGATTTATCCATATCTTTTTCCTCCCTTAAATGAGCCCCTACCGTTTTGCCCTCTGCAATTCGCAGAATTGCGAGGACTTTGGTCCTGGAAATCCTTCGGATTTCTCAGGGATTCGCTTTGCGAATGCAAAACGAATCAGTGGGGGGGGTTTAACCCGCCACCACTAATTAAATCCTAAATTCTAATTCCTGCCTGTGCCGTGGCACGGCAGACAGGTCTA
>CAZQVU010000003.1:0-18994 GCA_964596885.1 uncultured Planctomycetia bacterium | reverse complement strand
TTCATCTGGAAATTAGACTTTTCTATTCTATTTGAAAAAATGGGTAAACTCCACTTAAATATCCATTGACACAAGTCTACCTTTGTGATATTCTAACACAGATAGAAAATCTTGATAGCAATTTTTCCTATACAAAAAAGAACCAAAGACAGATGATAAAAGCTATATTAAGCCAAAAGAAGATAGGATTTATCGGAGTAGGCAATATGGCCACTTCTATAATAAGTGGTTTGCTAGATTCTTGCAGGGTGAGTAATAGTCAGGTGTATATAAGTGATAGAGACAAGAGAAGATTAAGCATCAAAAAGAGAAGGTTAAAGGTAAAGGCCGTGGCTAACAATCTAGAACTTGTCAAGTTAGCAGATATAATTATCTTATGCGTTAAGCCTCAGGATATAAAGGGTGTTTTAGAAGAGATTAAGAACGAGATTATAAAAGATAAAATAGTAATTTCGATTGCTGCAGGAATAACATTAGATTTTCTAAAAAGATACCTTCTTAAGAAAGTTAAACTTATAAGGGTGATGCCCAATATAGGGAGTTTGGTTCAAGAGGCTATGGTCTGTATAAGTTATGATAAAGGTCTGGATTCAAAAAGCAAAGATATTGCTAAGATGATATTTGAGGCTATTGGCGAGGTTGAAGAGATAGATGAGAAGTTGATGGATATTATTACATCTTTATCTGGAAGTGGGCCTGCTTATATAGCTTATGTGGTTTCATCTTTAATAGATGCGGCTAATCTTGAAGGTTTAAGTAAGGATAAGGCAAAGCGACTCACCTTGCAGACGGCTAAGGGTACAATTAAGTTATTAAAAGATGAAAGGATAGAACCAGAGCAACTGATTAAAATGGTAAGTTCAAAAGGCGGTACTACAGAAGCTGCTTTTAAGGTTTTTAAAAAGCACAGGTTAAATTACATCTTCTCAAAAGCCATTAAAGCTGCAATTAAAAGATCAGAGGAATTATCTAAGAGGTAAAATGGAGTTTTTAGCAGGATTTATAAGGATTATTGCAGGGTTATTAAACATAGTTGTAAAGATTTTGTATTTTTTAATAATTGCTAGAGTTATATTCAGCTGGATAAATCTTTATGCCTTAGAACCTCTTATTGAAGTAGTCTATAGGATAACTGAGCCAGTTCTAAGACCTTTAAGGATAGTATTTAGGATATCTAATATAGGAATAGATCTTTCACCTCTTATTGCATTTATATTACTTTTTTTAATAGAAAGATTTATTATTAATGGTTTATATACTTTGAGTGCAAGGCTGTAAATATTTAAAGAGGTGAGAAATTATGAGCAGTAAGATTGGTATCATAGGGGGAAGCGGTCTTTATGATATGAAGATGGATAACAGAAAAGAGGTAGAGGTATCAACTCCCTTTGGTTTGCCGTCAGATAGCTTTATAACAGGCAAACTTAATGGTAAAGAAGTGGTTTTTTTGGCTCGTCATGGTCGAGGACATCGGATTTTACCGAGTGAATTGAACTATAGAGCTAATATCTATGGTATGAAAAAATTGGGTGTGAGTCATATTATATCCGTTTCTGCTGTGGGTAGTTTGAGGGAGGAATTAAAACCTCAAGATTTCGTGCTTCCAGACCAGTATGTAGACCGTACTAATCAAGCAAGGAAGATGACTTTTTTTGGAGATGGGATAGTAGCCCATATTGCTTTTGGTGAGCCAGTATGTGAAAGATTGCGTAATATTTTATATAAATCAGCCCAAGACTTAGATATTAGAATTCATAATGGAGGAACCTATATTAATATAGAAGGTCCAGCCTTTTCAACTAAAGCTGAATCTTTTTTATATAGGAGCTGGGGTATGGATGTGATCGGGATGACTAATTTGGCTGAGGCAAAACTAGCCCGAGAGGCGGAAATATGTTTTGCAAGTATTGCCGCTATTACTGATTATGATTGTTGGCATAAGTCAGAAGAAGCAGTGACGGTAGAGATGATATTAGAGAATCTAAATAAGAATGTTGAAAATACCAAAAGGATTATAAACCGAGCAATTACCTTAATCCCTGAGGATGAAGATTGTCCTTGTCAACATGCATTGAAAGATGCAATTATTACATCTTTTGAGGCTGTTCCGGATGAATTAAAGAAGAAGTTAGACATAATAATTGGAAAGTATATCAGGTAAAGATTATGAATAAGGAAGTTGATTACAAAAATACCCTTAATTTACCTAAGACAGATATGCCTATGAAGGCTAATCTGGCTCAAAGAGAGCCAGAATATTTAAAATTCTGGCATGAGAGGGATATTTATAAGAAGATGGAAGAGGCCTCTAAGAATCAAAATAGATATATTCTTCATGATGGACCACCATATGCAAATGGCCATATTCATATGGGGCATGTTTTGAATAAAGTCCTTAAGGATATAATCCTAAAGTATAAAATCTTAAGAGGTTACCACTGTCCATTTGTGCCAGGCTGGGATTGTCATGGTTTGCCTGTGGAACATCAGTTATTTAAAGAATTAAATCTAACAAAGGATGAGATTTCGCAGGTGGACTTCAGAGACAAAGCTAAGGATTATGCGTTGAGGTTCGTGGATATACAGAAAAAGGAATTTCAAAGACTTGGTGTATTTGCGGATTGGGATAATGCCTACTTGACCTTAAGTGATGATTATGAGGCAGAGATATTAAGGTCATTTGCTAAGATAGTAGAAAAGGGTTTTGTATATAAAGGAAGAAAGCCAGTTAACTGGTGTCCTTATTGCCAGACGGCTTTGGCCGAAGCTGAGGTGGAGTATGCTGAACATAAAAGCCCCTCAATATATGTAAAATTTAAACTTATAGATGAGAGCAAAAATCTACTTCTTAATAGACCAGAATTTGAGAGATTAAACAAAGTTAAAGATAAAGATTTTAATTTTATCATTTGGACAACGACACCCTGGACATTGGTAAGTAACATTGCAGTTGCTCTGAGTCCTACACTTGCTTACAGATTTATTGAGGTTGATGGTGAAGTCTGGATTTTGGCTGAGGCGCTTGTCAAAGATTTTAAGGAAAGGGTAAAATTAGATAAATTTCAAAAAATAGAGATAGTTGCTGATGGTAATTCTTTTGAGGAACTAATATGCGAACACCCGTTTATAAACCGTAAATCTTATGTCGTTACGGCAGACTATGTTTCTTCTCAAGAAGGGACAGGTTGTGTTCATATTGCTCCGGGTCATGGTCAGGAGGATTATGAGACATGGCTTATAAATAAGCATAAATTTAAAGATTTTGATATTATTATGCCTGTTGATGATAGAGGAAGATTTGATTCATCGGTTGAGGAGTTTAAAGGTATGGAGATAGATAAAGCAAATGGAGTAATAATTGAAAGGTTAAAGAATAATAAAAAACTGGTATGGAATGAGGATATAATTCATTCCTATCCTCATTGCTGGAGATGTAAAAAACCTATTATTTTTAGAGCCACCTGGCAATGGTTTGTAGATATAGAGCATAATGGCCTGAGAGATAAATTAGAGAAAGAGATTATAAATAAGGTTAAATGGATACCTCAGGCAGCAAGAGATAGGATGTTGTCTATGGTTAAGAACAGACCTGACTGGTGTCTATCTCGACAAAGATATTGGGGTGTACCTATTCCTGTATTTTATTGCAAGAAATGCAATAAAGATATCCTCAATGCAGATATTATCTATGGTTTAGCCGAAAAAGTGGAGAAGGAAGGTTTAGATATCTGGTTTGAGAAAGAGGCTAAAGAGCTTCTACCCGAAGGATTTAAATGTCCTAATTGTTCTCATAATGAGTTTGAGAAAGGTTCAGATATTCTGGATGTCTGGTTTGATTCTGGTATTAGCCATCGGGCAGTATTGAAGCAGAGAGAAGGATTATCTTATCCAGCAGACCTTTACTTAGAAGGAAGTGATCAACCCCGAGGCTGGTTTCAAACTTCTTTAATAACTGCTTTAATTATTGAAGAAAAAGCTCCTTATAAGGAGGTTATAACTCATGGATTTATTGTTGATGAGTCAGGTAAAAAGATGTCAAAGTCTTTAGGTAATGCAATTTCACCCAGTGAGGTTATGAAGGATTTAGGGGCAGATATATTGAGATTATGGGTAGCCTCAAGTGATTATTACCAGGATGTAAGTCTTTCAGATACTATTTTAAGTAGACTGACAGAGGCCTATCGCAAAATCAGGAATACACTCAGATTTATGCTGGGAAATCTGGCAGATTTTGATTTAAAAAATGATGGGGTTAATTATGATGAATTATTTGAGATTGATAAATGGGCTCTTAATAAAATGGCTATCCTATACAATGAATGCCTTAAATTCTATGATTCATATCAATTGCATAAAGTAACTTTTGCCATATATAATTTTTGTACAGTAGATATGTCATCATTTTATCTTGATGTTTTAAAAGATAGACTATATACTTACGGCAAAAATTCTCTTTCCAGAAGAAGCGCTCAAACTGTTTTATATAATCTATTAACTCATCTAATTAAATTAATAGCTCCTATTTTGAGTTTTACAGCAGAGGAGGTTTGGCAGTATATATCATTTGAAAATAAAGAGGAAAGTGTTTTCTTGAGCCGACTTAATCAGGATGAGATTATAAGAGGATGGATAAATAATGATATAGATAATAACTGGAAGCAACTTCTCAAGGTAAGAGATTTAACACTTAAAGCCTTAGAGTTAGTGCGCACTAAAAAGATTATTGGTAATTCTCTTGAAGCAGAGGTTAGTTTGTTTATAAGTGATAATAAATTGTTTAATCTTCTAAAGTCATATGAAGATGAATTACCGACTATATTTATTGTCTCAAGGACAAATATTGAAAAAGTCAGTAGTCTGCCTGAGGATTCAGTACAGATGGAAGATTTAGAGGCTATCGGTGTAAAGGTAAAGAGGGTTGAGGCAGTAAAATGTCCACGATGCTGGAGATATGTTGATACTATAGGAGAAGATAATCAATTTAAAGGGATATGCAAAAGATGTGCTGAAGCCATAAAAGAGATGCAGCCAGGAAAGCATTTATGAGATTTTGAGAAAGGAGAATATCTATGACAAAGAAGAAATTGAGCAAAGAGAAATTAAAGAAGTTTGAAGAATTATTATTAAAAGAGAAAGAAAAAATCCTTAATCAAATAGAGCAGTTAAAGAATGAGTCTTTGAATAAGACATTGAGAGAATCCTCGGGAGATCTTTCCAGTCATACATTGCATATGGCTGATTTGGCAACTGATAGCTATGATAGAGATTTTTCACTTGACCTTGTCTCAAATGAACAGGCAGTCCTTTATAAAATAGAGCAGGCCCTTAAAAGAATAGAAGAAGGCACCTATGGTTTTTGTCTTGAGTGCGGTAAAAAGATATCTGATAAGCGTTTAAGTGCTGTCCCATATGCAGAATTGTGTTTAAAAGACCAGAGAAAGAAAGAAAGACAAGGCCAGTAAACATATGGGATTGATATTTGTTGGAATAATAATATTGATTACTGATCAACTCATAAAAAATTTTATTTTATCTCGCTTTGAATTTAATGAATCTATAGGGTGGTCCTTCCTCAATATTACCTTGGTTAGAAATACAGGTACAGTTTTCGGTCTATTTAAAGGTAATAATCTCTTTTTTATAATCGTCGGATTTATTACTGTATTAATTATCACAATTATCTTATTTAGATCCAGAAAAAAAACACTTTCATTTAAATTATGTCTTGTTTTGGTTTTATCAGGTGCCATAAGTAATCTTATAGATAGATTACGGTTTGGCTATGTTATAGATTATATTGATTTGACTATCTGGCCTGTTTTTAATCTTGCTGATAGTGCTATAACTGTGGCAGTGGCGCTTTTTTTATTTTCATCGTTAATTGGTAAAAAGACATAGGGGAATTCTTATGCATCCTGTAATATTTGAATGGGGTCCTTTTAAAATCTATTCTTATGGCTTAATGGTCTCTTTGGGGTTTTTGACAGCCATATTACTGATTATACTACGTCGTAAAGAGATAAAACTTAAGGTAGATGAAATTTTAGACTTAGCCACCTGGATATTAGTTGCTGGAATAATCGGAGCAAGATTATTTCATGTTCTTTTAAATCTAGAATTTTATCTAAGAGACCCGAAAGAGATAATTATGTTACATCATGGCGGTTTGGCTTATCAGGGTGGTTTAATCTCTGCCATATTAGCATCAGTCTGGTTTCTTAAAAGAAGGAATTATTCTTTTTTTAAAGTGGCTGATTACATAATGCCTTTTGTTGCTCTTGGTCATTCTATTGGCCGCATAGGTTGTTTCTTGAATGGCTGTTGTTATGGCAAGGAGAGTTTTAATTTTGGGGTATTATTTCCCGATAAGGAATGCCCTGTTTATCCTACAGAAATTTATTATTCTTTTAGTTTATTGGTTATATTCGTTGTCTTAAACTTTATGAGCGAACGGAAGAAATTTGAGGGAGAGATTTTTAGTCTCTATCTTTTATTATATGGGATTATGAGGGTTTCTATCGATTTTTTAAGAGGAGATTTATATGTTTATCCTATAGGTTTAACTATGACTCAGATGATTGGCGCTGGTTTTATAGTTTTTTCTATTTTTTTGTCTTTATATTTAAAGAGATATGAAAAAAATAAACCTTAAAGTTGGCAAGATAGATGCAGGAAGGCGCCTTGATCAATATCTGGTTAAAGCCCTTGATAATAAATACTCACGCACATATATTAAAAATTTGATAAATAGTAATCTAATCTTAGTTAATGATAATCCTTCCAGAGTTCATTTTAAGGTAAAAGCAGGAGATGAAATTAAAATTAACTTCCCGCCTGAAGATAAAGTAAGACCTGAGCCAGAGGAAATTAATATAGATATAATTTATGAGGATGACTCTATTTTAATAATCAATAAACCAGCTGGTATGATAGTACATCCTGCATCTGGCAATTATAAACACACCCTTGTTAATGCCTTAGTCTATTATACCAAAGACCTTTCTGATGTAGCAGGTTGCAATAAACCTGGTATCGTTCATAGATTAGATAAGGATACCTCAGGTCTTTTAGTGGTTGCTAAGAATAACGAGGTACATAAAAGGCTCACTCAGCAATTTAAGGACAGGACTGTAAAACGTAAATATATAGCTTTGGTAGATGGTGTTATCCAGATAGATAGAGGAGTAATAGATGCTCCTATTGGAAGGTCTCAGGTTAATAGAAAGAAAATGGGCATAAACTACTTATCGAAAAAAGATGCCCTAACACAATATGAAGTTTTACGAAGATTTCAAAAAGCAAGCTTATTAGAATTAACCTTAAAGACTGGCAGAACCCATCAGGCACGCTTGCATCTAAAGCATATAGGTCATCCTATAATAGGCGATGTATCTTATGGTATTAAAAAAGATGCCTGTCGTCAGATGTTACATGCAAAACTTTTAGGTTTTATCCATCCGAGAAAGGATGAGTATGTTGAATTTGAGTCTCCTATACCAGATGATATGAAAACCTACATAGAGCATTTATCTAAAGAAAATTAGTCCCTAAAATAAATTAGGGGTAGTTTCTTGAAATTTAAAATTTAATATGTTATACTAATAGCGGTAATTTTGTGATTCTGTTAAAAAGAGGGGGGAGAAGATAAAATGGCTCAAGGTTCAAAAACGGGATTAATAATATTGATTGTCTTTTGTGTGATTTTTGCAGCTACTACAGCAATTTTATTTGTATTACATACTCAGGAACACCAGATGAGAGTAGAGGCAGAAAATAAGTTAATGGTTTTAGAAAACAGGAAGGCTCAATTAGAGAGACAACTGGACAAGGTAGAAAAAGAGAAGAGTGCTATTGAGTTAGAATTAAGTAAGGCGGAGAGCAAAATTAGTATGATTTCTGAAAAACTTGAGCTTGAGAAAAAGTATAGACAGCAAACAGAGGATAAGTTATCTATGAAGGAAGAAGAATTAAACTCTTTGAGGTCTGAACTGGAGAGATTTAAAACTCAGGTCAGCCAATTACAGAAAAGGTATAATGAACTCAGTCAGAAAAATGAGCAACTTTCAAATAAATTGCAGCAGTTAAGACTGGCTAAGAAGGTATTAGAGTCGAAGATGGGTGTCTCAGGAGCTATATCAGAGGAGGACGAAGGAGTTTCATTAGGTACAGTAGTTGTAAAACCTACTAAACCACAGGAAGAGCGAGGAACCCGAGCACTTCAAGGAAGGATACTTGTTGTCAATAAAGAGTTTAATTTTGTGATGGTAGACTTAGGTAAGATAAATGGTATACAGCCTGGGGCTATCTTTGGCATTTATCATGCAGGAGAACTTATTGCAAAAGCCAAGGTTGAAAAAGTCTATGACGATATGTGCTCAGCTGTTATCTTAGACGAAGGTAAAAAAGCAGAGGTTGAAGAAGACGATAAGGTTGAGGTTCTTTAGGTTTTTAATCTTAACTTAAGAGGTTTTTTATTTAGGAAGGGTTAGCCATCAAGCTAACCCTTTTTTAAGGGTTAAAAGATATGGAAAATATTATAACCAGAAAGATAAAACGACTGAGAGGAAAGATTCCTTTACCAGCCGATAAATCTATTTCACATCGTTCAGTTATAATAGGTTCAATTTCTAAAGGCACAACTAAGGTTAATAATTTTTTAAAAAGTGAAGATTGTCTGAATACAGTTGAGGTCTTTAAGTTACTTGGGATTAATATATTTTTTAACAAAGAGAATCAGTTGCTTATAGAAGGTAAAGGCTTAAAAGGATTAAGGCAACCTGAGGCAGCACTTTATTTTGGAAATTCTGGTACAGGATGCCGTCTTACAGCCGGTATTTTAGCCGGTCAATCTTTTAAATCAAAGATTACCGGGGATGAATCCTTATCTAAAAGACCTATGCGAAGGATTACGAATCCTTTGCGAAAGATGGGGGCAGAGATTTCAGGTAAAGATAATGCAAATTATCTGCCTTTAGAGATAAAAGGCGGCAGATTGAAATCAATTGAATATAACCTTCCTATAGCAAGTGCTCAGGTTAAATCTTCCATCTTACTTGCCGGCCTTTATGCAAGAGGCAGAACCTGTCTTATAGAACCGCATAAATCACGGGATCATACAGAGCGCATGCTCAAATTTTTTGGAGCAAGGATAGAGGTTGAGGGACTTAAGGTTTGTATTGAGTCCCAGACTGAATTGGCCGCAAGAGATATCAGTATACCAAATGATATTTCGGCTGCTTCTTTCTTTATGATTGCCGCCTGTATTGTGGGGGATTCTGAGATCTATTTAGAAGGAGTGGGAATAAATCCAACAAGGTCAGCTATACTACAGGTGCTTAGAAAGATGGGGGCTGATATAAGGATAATTCATAAAGGTTTAAATTCGTATGAGCCGATTGCAGATATTATAGTTAAATCAAGCAGACTAAAAGCGATTGAAATTGGAGAAGAGATGGTACCCCTTTTGATTGATGAATTACCTATTTTAATGGTTGCAGCCACTCAGGCTCAAGGAAGAACTTTAATTGAGAATGCTTCAGAATTACGCGTAAAAGAGACTGATAGGATTGAATCTATGGTAACGAATTTAAAAAGATTGGGTGCTAATATTAAAAGCATAGGAGATGATATAGTTATTGAAGGTCCTGTAAAGTTAAAGGGAGCTGAAGTATCAAGTTTTTCAGATCACAGGACGGCGATGAGTATGTCTATTGCTGGCCTCATTGCTGAAGGAAAGACACAGGTAGATAATATAGAATGTATTAAAACCTCATTTCCTGATTTTCAGCAAGTTATTAATAAGATAATCTCATAATTTTATCTTATGCAAAAATATTCCTTTAATTCAACCTACCGCTGGAACTTATATTCTATCTTGCTGTTTATATCTATTATTATTCTTAATCTATTCAGGTGGTCTAAACTACCTACCTTTATAGATATATATTATCACCTTTCAGTTGTTAAGGGATTTGACATAGCAGGTGGTTATGTCCTTAGGTCCTTCTGGGAATATGCTCCTTTTGGACGTCCACATATTTATCCACCATTTACACATATATTAATGCTTCTTTTTTACAAGTTTGATATACCTTTACTTTTTATAGCCAAAATTATTGAGTTTTTGATATTTCCTGTTTTAATAATGGTCATCTGGTATGTGATAAAGGAGTTATTTCATAGACGATTGGCTTTTTTTACAATTCTGATTGCCTCTTCTACTTACTCTTTCTATCTCTCAGTAGGTAATTTGATTCCAGCCTCTTTAGCACTAATTTTCGGATTTTTAGCCTTCTTTTTTATTGAGAGAAAGAAGATTATCGCTTCTTCTCTTTTATTAGTCTTTTGTTTTTATTCTCATACAGGTATATCTTTATACTTATACTTAGGGCTTCTTATTTACGGATTGCTAAATAGAAAGATATTTAAACAGTCTTATCTGGCACTTATTTCTGCATCTATTTTAGATTTACCTCTTATTATCCATCAATTAAATTCGTTTTCCTATATTGACTTAGCAAATATAAAAGAGAATTTCCCTTTAGAGATAAACTTATTGGTTTATGTAAGTGCTTTTTTCGGTTTAATAATAGGGCTTCGAAAAAAGGGGAGGTATCTTTTGTTCGTTTCAATGGTCATAGCCATAACTCCTTTTATGCTGATTTATAAATATCGTTTTTTGTCTGGTCAGGGTATGATTGGAGTTATTTTATCATCTGCCCTTTTATATAGCTGGATTTATGGTGAAATTTACAAAAAGGTTTTAAGGGTACACAAAAGGATAATTTATCTTTTATCTTATTTTCTATTGGTATGTTTATTATTTTTGATTTCGTCAGCATCGATATATTCTTATAAAGGAAATATTGGATTTTTAACTTTCAATTCCACTTATATTAATTTTATTAAAAAAGAAGATAGACTAATCAGGGCTAATGAGATAAGTCTATTTTATCCCCATATATGGCAGGAGACTGCTAAAATTATTGAAAAAAATTTTGACAGAAATGATATAATTTATTCTAACGCACCTTATGCAGCCGGAATAGTTTCAGTATTTAGTTATCATCCCACCTCAACAGGTATGTTGACTGAAATCAGTCCCTATGAAGATTTTGACCAGATAGCAGTATCTAAAATTATTGTCTGGTTCAAAGAACAAAATGGCAAAGTTAATAAGACTTTATCTCCACTCATTAAAAGATATGATTTGAAAAAAGTCGGAGAGACAGATTTTGTCTATATCTATAAAAATCCTCATGCCGAAACGCCTAAGATTAAATCTAAAGCAATTATACCAACCTGGTTGCTTTTTGCGATTTTATTTTTTATATCCTGTCTTATTGTCCAGGATGTTGCGAGAAATTACAATCAGAGATAAAAATTATTTGACATATATAAACTCAGTTTGTTATAATTGAACATACTGAAAAATGGAAATAATGATGAGAAAAGTAGTGTCATCTCTTATAAATATAATTAATAATTTTGTTGGATACCTCTCCAGTGATATAGGTGTGGATTTAGGAACGGCTAATACCCTGCTTTATGTCAAAAATCAGGGTATTGTTTTATGCGAACCTTCAGTAGTTACTGTCCAGCGAGGCACTTCTACTGTTTTAGCAGTTGGAGAGGAGGCAAAGAGAATGCTTGGGCGCACCCCCGGAAGCATTATAGCCATCAAGCCTTTAAAAGATGGCGTTATTGCAGATTTTGATATTTCAGAGAGTATGCTTCGTTATTTTATTCGAAAGGTTCAAAAGAATAGAACTCCTATTAGACCCCGCATTGTTATCGCTATACCTTCTGGAATTACAGAGGTTGAAAAAAGGGCAGTGAAGGATTCAGCTGAACATGCAGGAGCGAGAGGAGTCTATCTGGTTGAGCAACCTCTCGCCGCTGCTATTGGTGTTGGTCTACCAATACAGGAGCCTGCCGGTAATATGATAATTGATATTGGAGGGGGCACAACTGAAATAGCAGTTATATCTTTGGGTGGAATTGTCTGTTCTAAATCTTTGCGGATAGGTGGCAACGAGATAGACGATGCTATAATTCAGTATCTAAAGAAAGTGTATAATCTAATGATTGGTGAAAGAACCGCAGAGGAGATAAAGATCCGCATAGGTTCTGTTTATCCTCTTGAAGAGGAACTAAGTATGGAAGTCAAAGGAAGAGATCTGGTGGCTGGTCTGCCAAAGACATTAACCGTTTCATCTGAAGAAATAAGAGAAGCCTTATCTGAACCTATTTCCCTGATTGTCGATTCTGTAAGGGCTACTTTAGAGAGGACACCACCTGAACTATCCTCTGATCTGGTTGATAGAGGCCTGATTTTAACTGGAGGGGGAGCCTTGCTTCGTAATTTCGATAAATTACTGGCTGAAGAGACGGGCTTGCCGGTTAATGTAGCCGATGACCCTTTGACAGCAGTTTGTTTAGGTACCGGTAAGATGCTAGATGAATTAAGATATCTAAAGAAAATAATTGTCTCAAGTAAATATGAATAGTAGGATCTAAAATAGAGTGATTATTAAAAAAATCACTTGGCGATATGTAATATTATTGAGTTTACCTATTATTCTAATTATCCTGCCCAATTCTCTTACAAAAAAAATAAAAGAAATTCTAATCTCACCTTCTGTAGATATTTTTAAGCGCGCCTCTACTTCATCGGATAACATTATACATTTTCTTAAAATTAAAGAGATTCTTGATGAAAATAGAGAACTTAAAAAACAAGTAAGCCTTCTTAAGAAAGAAGTAATCACTCTTAAAGAGGTTCAATTAGAAAATGAACGCCTCTGTAAACTCCTTGCTTTCAAAAGAAAACATAAATTTAAGACAGTAGCCTGTAAAATTATTGGAAAAGATCCTTCCAATTGGCTACAGACTATTATTGTTGATAAAGGGAGGGATAATGGTATAAAAGAGGGTGATGCTGTCATTTCATATTCAGGTCTGGTTGGCAAGGTAATTGAAGTAGATAATTCGATATCCAAGATATTGCTGATAACTGATCCTTCTCTGAAGGTAGCTGCTAGAATTCAAAGAACGAGAGATGAAGGACTTGTTGAAGGTTTATATAGAAATCTATGCAGAATGAAGTATCTTCCCTTAGAAGCTAAAATATTAAAAGGAGATAAGGTGATTACTTCTGGTTTTTCTCAGATATTTCCTGAAGGAATCTTGATAGGCGAGGTTGTAGAAATAGATAAAGACCCCTCCTGTCTTTATCAGGTGGCTATTATTAAACCAGAGGTTAAAGTTAATAAACTTGAGGAAGTATTATGCATACAGGATACAAAATCTTTTTAATCTTTATTATATATTTAGCGTGGTTAATTCAATCTACATTCTTAGGCTATTTACAGATTGCCGGGGTAAAACCTGATATTTTATTATGCATTGTTATTTTCATTGGTTTATATTCAGATGAATCTTTCAATCTAAAGACTGGGTTATTTGCAGGAGTATTAAAGGATATACTATCAGCCGGTATCTTTGGTCTGAATATTTTAATTTTTGCTCTTGTAAGTATAGTTGTTAGTAATTATTCAAATAAGATAAATAAAGAAAGTATTCTTTTGCAGATTGCCTTATGCTTTTTTATAGCCTTTTTGATGTCTAATCTATATTATCTAATAGGTAATATTTATATGTCATTTCCAGATTATTTTCAATCATTGAATACGATTATAATTCCTTCAAGTCTTTATACCTGTTGGGCTTATTATTTAGTTTTTATAATTTTATCAAGGACATTAAAGATATACCAGCAATGAGAATTCATAGATTAAAATTAATTACCCTCTTTCTATTTTTATTTCTTATAGCCGGTCTTATAAAGATTCAAGTCTTTGAAAATTCTTATTATAAAGATTTGAGCCAGGAAAATAGGATTAGGATTATACCAATAAAGGCTGCAAGAGGCAATATCTATGACAGAAATGGTAAAGTCCTTGCAAGAAGTAGACTCTCTTTTAATGTTGCTGTAATTCCGAAAGAAGTTAGTTCTAATAATGAACTTTTTACCCATCTTTCTAAAATCCTAAATGTTAATCCCACTCTTTTAATAGATAAGATGAAGAAGGATGCATTAAATCCTTTTAATCCAGTGGTTATCCAGAGTGATATTCCGAAAGATAAAGCGATATTAATAGAAGAAAATAAAGATAAGTTACCAGGAGTTATAATACAAACCGAACCCTTGCGGGAGTATATATATTCTGAGGCTACCGCACATATAATAGGCTATGTAGGTAAACCTAATATCAATGAATTACAAAAATTAAAGACCTATGGTTACAAACCGACGGATCTAATAGGTCGGGCTGGAATTGAGAAGAGTTTTAATAGTTATCTAAAAGGAAAGGATGGAGGCTATCAAGTTGAGGTAGATTCAAGAGGTAGACGGATAAAGGTAATTGGTTATAAAAAGCCAAGAAAAGGAAAAGATATCTATTTGACTATAGATATAGATATTCAGAATTATATTTATGAGTTAATTAAAGATAAAAAAGCCGCTGTTTGTTTGATGTCTCCTGATACTGGCAAGATAATAAGTTTAGTCAGCTCACCCAGTTTCAACCCAAATATATTCATTAATCCTGATAATAAAAAAAATAGATTAATAAATCAACTATTTAATTCCGATTCTTATCCAATGGTAAACAGATGCATTCAGACGGCATATCCTGTGGGTTCTTTATTTAAAATAGTTACCTCCATAGCCGCCTTAGAGACAGACTCAATAAGCGAGATTCAACAATTTAATTGTCCAGGGTATTTTAAATTAGGTGGAAGAGTATTTCATTGTTGGAAAGAGTCTGGTCATGGTTTACAGACTGTGCGACAGGCACTTAAAAACTCCTGTAATGTTTTCTTCTATAATGTTGGACTTAAAGTTGGGGTTGATAATTTGACTGAGTATGCAAAAAAATTTGGCTTCGGAGAAAAAACGGGAATTCAGTTGCCTGATGAGGCAAGAGGTTTAGTTCCGAGTAAACACTGGAAATTGAAAACCAAAAACGAACCTTGGTATGATGGCGAAACTGTCATTTTTGCTATTGGCCAGGGATATTTTTTGGCTACTCCTCTACAGGCTCTGAGAATGATTTCTGCGATTGCCAATGGAGGAAATTTGGTTTACCCTCAAATAGTTGAACGAATCGAGGATGTTGATATTGGCTACCCCGAACCTAAAAGTTTGAATCTTGAAGATAAAAATATCCAGATAGTCAAAGAAGGGCTTGATCTGGTTGTTTCTGAATATGGAACAGGACAGAAGGCACAGGTTGAAGGGTTAGAGGTAGCAGGCAAGACAGCAACCGCTCAGGTTAGTTCAGGTTTAACTCATGCCTGGTTTGGTTGTTTTTTTCCTGTTGATAAACCAGAGTATGCTATAATTGTTTTTATGGAGCATGGAGGAAGTGGTGGTTGGAATGCTGCTCCTTTAGGCAAAAAGATAATAGAATACATTAGAGATCATTATATGGAAAATAAAAGTTGAGAATTATGATGTTAGATAAGAACAGAGATAAGAGTTTTTTTTTGATACCTGTCTGCCTAATTCTTCTTTTAGTTATAGGGCTATTTGCTTTATATAGTGCATCATATAGTAAGAGTTTATTAGATAAGACCATTAATTATGCTTTTATCCAGTTAAGATGGATTGTTATAGGTTTAGTTTCAATTGGTATTGTCTTTTTAATAAATTATAAGCGACTTCTTGAGATATCATATATAGTTTATGTTATAAATATCATATTATTAGTATTAGTTATTCTTATCCATCGGCAGGAGGCTGGTGCTCATAGGTGGCTTTCTTTTTTAGGTATTAATTTTCAACCCTCAGAATTTATGAAATTGGTTATAATACTTACTCTGGCTAGGTATCTTTCTTCTCATAAATATGAGGAATCCAATCTAAAGACCATTTTAATTTCTTTTGGAATAGTCTTTTTGCCCCTCTTTTTGATTATAAAGCAGCCAGATTTAGGAACAGCCCTTATCTTCATTCCAGTGCTTTTTGTTATGATTTATATTTGGGGTTGTAGATTGAGGTATATAATTACCACATTATTAATGGGTGTTATTTTAAGTCCTCTATTATGGTGTTTTTTAAAGGATTATCAGAAGGAAAGACTTTTAGTATTTATTAACCCAAACATAGATCCCCTGGGTGCAGGTTATACTATTATACAATCCAAGATAGCAATTGGTTCCGGGGGTATATTAGGCAAGGGGTTTCTTCAGGGAACCCAAAATCAGTTGAATTTTTTGCCAGAACACCATACAGATTTTATCTTTTCATGTATCGGAGAGGAATGGGGTCTAATTGGCGCCTTAATTATTATAGTTCTATATTTTATTGTGATCTGGGAAGGGTTTAATATAGTTCAGGAATCTTCACTTATGGAAAGGAAACTTTTAGCTGCTGGTATAAGTACGCTTATTATGTTACATGTCATAATTAACATCTGTATGAGCATAGGTCTTATGCCGGTTGTTGGACTACCTCTTCCTTTTATAAGTTATGGCGGTTCCCATATAGTAGTGTTTATGATAATGATAGGGATTTTACTTAATATTAAATATAAAAAGGGTTAGTTTGTTTTTAATATATTCGGACAATGTAGCTAAAATTAAATTTTTCTATAACCTATTTTTATGCAGGAAGTTACACGTATAATTAGAGACAGCTGGATATCTTCTTTAAGCAAAAAGATGGGTGCGTTGACAGGGAATGTTTTTTATGATATAATTCGTTATGTTAAAATTTTAAAGGGATTATCAGTAAGTAATTGAATAATTTAGTAGGTTTTTAATGTTGATATTAATGGGGGAGAGGGAGCCTTTGGTTTTGTAAGTTTTTAAGGCTCCTTTTGTTGTATTAATAACTTTTTAAAAGGATATTAAATAATATGAAAAAAAAGATTATAATTGATGTAGAAAAGATAGAAAAAAGGGTGGCTATATTAGAAAATGGTAACCTGGAGCAGTATTTCATTGAAAGGCCTGAATATGAACGTTTGGTAGGTAATATATATAAAGCCAAAGTCAAGAGTGTTGTCTCGGGTATACAGGCTGCCTTTCTTGATTTAGGTCTTAAAATGAATGGGTTTTTATATGTTTCTGATATAACAAAACCCTTTGCTGATTATAGAGAGATTATCGAAGAAGAGGCAGAGGAATTAGAACCCACCAGGTTTAAAGAAAATATTAATATTCAAGATCTCTTAAAACCAAATCAAGAAGTGCTTGTTCAGGTAGTTAAAGGAAACATTGGAACCAAAGGTCCAAGATTGACCACGAATATTAGCCTTCCGGGAAGATTTTTAGTTCTTATGCCATATCAACGATGCTTTGGTATTTCAAAAAAGATTTCAGATATAAAAGAAAGGGAGAGATTAAGGGATATAATAAAGGATTTTAAATTACCCAAGGATGCAGGTCTTATTGTAAGAACTATGGGTGAAGGAACTGATAAAAAAGAGTTATTCCGGGACTATAAATATTTAATGAATCTATTTAAGAAGATTGACTATAAGTTTAAAAAAGTGGAAAGCCCCTCATTGATACATAAAGAATATGATCTGGTTCTAAGAGTCATTAGGGACTATTTTTCAGAAGAGGTAGATGAATTGATTGTAGATGATAAAGAGGAGTTGGCAAAAATCTTGCGCTTTCTTCATACTTTAGCACCTCAGCTAAAATCGAGGGTGAAACTACATAAAGATAAAATTTCTCTTTTTGAAAGATTTAAACTCGAGGAACAGATTGAGAAAATATATGAAAGAAAAGTGGAGTTAAAATCAGGAGGTTATGTAGTAATAGAACCAACCGAGGCTATGGTGGCTATAGATGTAAATACTGGAAGTTTTGTAAAAAGAGACAGTTTAGAAGAAACAGTTTTTGTTACAAATAAAGAGGCTGCATATGAGATTGCCAGACAGATTAAATTGAGAGATTTAGGTGGAATTATTGTTATAGATTTTATAGATATGAGATCTAAGGAGCATAGAAAAAGGATTTTTGAAGAGTTTGTAAGTCAGTTTAATAAAGATAAGGCTAAAACGAAGGTTTTACCTATATCTGAATTAGGTGTTGTTGAAATGACCAGACAAAGAGTAGGCAAAAGCTTAGAGAGTGTTTCTTTTGAGAATTGTCCTTGGTGTCATGGAAGAGGACTAGTAAAAACTGTTCCGACAATTGCTATTGATGTTCTGAGGATGCTTAAAAAACATATTAAATATTCCAAAGCAGGGAATTTTATCTTACATCTAAATCCAAAAGTTGCCTCGTATTTATTTAATCAAGCAAGAGAACAACTTTCATCTTTAGAAAAGGAAAGTAAGATTCAGATTATGATTGAAGCAGATAGTAGTAAAGGTTTAGAAGAGGTTGAAATTACTAAAACTTGATGCCGCCAAAAAACCGAAAACAATATTTATTTACCTTGATATATAAGTTAGTTGTTGTAGATTTTTCTAGCAGGGTTGACAAAGACATCTTTATTTGCTATTTTATTTGTAAATCACGTAGTTATTAAAAGGAGGAATAAATCAATGTACGCTGTAATTGAGACAGGTGGTAAGCAATACAAAGTAGAAAAAGGTGATGAAATTGAGGTAGAGTTTTTAGATAAGAAAGCAAAAGATGTAATCAATATAGATCATATACTTTTGGTTGTAAAAGGCAAAAAGTTGCTTATTGGTCAACCCTATGTAAAAGAAGCTAAGGTTATCTGTGAAATCCTGGAGAATAAAAAGAGTAAAAAGATTAAGGTTTTTAAATATCGAAGAAGAAAGAGTTCTAAGAGGCAAAGAGGTCACAGACAAAAACTTACGAGGTTGAGGATTAAAGATATAGAAGTGAATGAGGACTGAACTTATGGAGCGTAAGCGAACATAAGTTCATTGTCCGAATTCACCCAGCACTGTTCTTTAAAATCCTAAGCACTAAATCCGAAATACGAAACAAATCATAAATA
>CAZQVU010000002.1:0-22205 GCA_964596885.1 uncultured Planctomycetia bacterium | reverse complement strand
TTAAAGAGAGAACAGAAAACAGATTACAGAAAACAGAAAAATGAGAGAGTTTTGAGTTTGACTTTGAGAAATTAGAAGTTTATCAAAAGAGATTAGTATTTATTGATAAGATTTTTGACATCTATAAAAAATTATCACAGGATTATAATGTGTGAGAGTGGTAAAATTTGATTGCAGAAGAAAGATATTTAGAGCTTCGCAGAGACGGAAAAGAAATTACTAATATGCTCCACAGATTTATTAGGATAGCGTTTGATTCTATTGCTGGAAATATATCTAACTTTCTACTATTCAAACTGTTTATATAAATTATAAAAGTTCATCTTGAATAATTAGGTAATAATATAAACAATAAAAAATCAATTCGGTAACATTTTGATACTAAAAAATAAGGCTCTTTTACAAAGCAAAAAAGACACAAAAGAAGTGGCATTAATTAAAGATTAAAACAGGACATTTTTAAATTGGTAAAAACAGGACATTTTTATTTTGGCTTGACAGATTCCAAAAAATACTTGACATAAAAGTAAGAATTTGTTATTATGTTGTATATTATTGCTGAGCAAACTCTGTTAGACGAGGGTTCTAATAGGATAGGGGTTTTTGGCAAGGTAAAGTTATTAGATAAAATTTTAAGATAACGAACGATTGGAATGAAATAAAAGATGAAAAGCGTTGTAGTAAAAAGGGGAAAAATTTGTGGACTTCTTTTGATTGCTCTTTTTTTATTTCCTACTTTTACCTTTGCTCAAGAACCTCCACCTTCCCAGACTGCTGGAGGAATTGCCCAGCAGGAGAAACAGATTAAGGAAAAGAAGAAACTTGAGGAGAGGATTAGAAAGGAACCTGCCGAACCAGAAGAGGTTACGCCTGATGAGATTTCTTCTGAGGATATAGGAAAGAAAGTCTTAATTAAAAAAATAATAGTAGAAGGAGTAACCTTAATTCCTGAGGCAGAAATTCAAAAAGTCACTTCTCAATTTGAAGGTAAGAGTCTTTCTTTAAAGGATATGCAGAAGGTAGCAGATTTGATAACTGACGAATATAGAAAGAAAAATTATCTTACCTCGCGCGCCTATATTCCTCCTCAGACCATTAAGAAGGCGACTTTAATCATAAGAGTGATAGAAGGGAAAGTAGGTGAAGTTCAGATTGAGGGAAACCGCTATTTTAAAACCCGCCTTTTAGAAAGAAAATTAGATGTAGAAGAAGGAGGATATTTTGATTATTCTGCTCTTCAGAAATCTCTGGTTTATATCAACGAACACCCTGATCGATTCGCTAAGGCAATGCTTGTGCCGGGTAAGGAGCCGGGCACAACAGATATAATAATTAAGGTAAAAGATAGACTTCCTATCCATGTAGGTTTTGAATATGATAATTTTGGCTCCCGTTATATAGAAAAGGACAGAGGCTCCCTGGTCTTTGAACACAATAATCTTTTAGGCTTTGATGACAAGTTATATTTTAAGGCGCAACAGTCAGAAGCTGCTCATTTGATGTTGAAGCAATTACGCTATTCTTTCCCTATTAATCCTACCCTGGAGATGGGAGGTTATCTTTTAAGGAGCCGGCTGAAATTAGGTCGGGAGTTTAAGGATGTGGAGGCAAGAGGTAAAGCTACTATCGCCGGTTTATTTTTAAGTAAGGACTTGATTGATGAGAGAGATTTTGATTTAAGTTTTAACTTAGGATTTGACTACAAGCATATCCGTAACTATTTATTAGGCGTGGAGTCTTCAAGAGATGAGGTCCGGCTTTTAAAAACCGGCCTGGATGTAGATTTTACTGACCCCTGGGGAAGAAATATATTCACCCTGGAGCTGGATACCGGTATTCCCCGAATGTGGGGAGGTTTGAAGGCCAAGGACCCGGCTTCTTCCCGTGCCGGAGCAGGAGGTAAATTTTTAAAATGGACAGGTAATTATTTTAGGCTTCAACCAGGGCCATTTTCATCAAGTGTCCTCTGGAAAAATTCTTTTCAACTTTCTGGCTATAGTTTAGTTGCCTCGGAACAATTTCAGATAGGCGGCCCAGCTACTGTGCGAGGTTACCCCCCAGCAGAATATTCCGGAGATAAAGGCTACTACACTTCCTTAGAGTGGTCTTTGCCTGTTTATTTTCTTCCTAAGACAACTAAACTGCCTTTATCCAAAGATATTAATCTATATGACTCTTTGAGGATAGTAGTATTTTATGATTGGGCAACTGTTCGTCTAAACAGAATCTTAGCCGGAGAAAAAAACAGAACCCTTAAAGGCTATGGCTTTGGTTTGAGATTTAACCCCACAGATAAATTTTCTCTCCGGACAGAGGTAGGATACCCTTTAGGAGGGCCTGAATCTTCAGATAACGACTCCTATCAGGCGTGGGTAGAGTTGAAATGGAAGTATTAAATATATTAAAAAATATATTAAATATGGATTACAAGAAAAATAGCCTTTTTACCCTTGTTTTTAGTCTTATTCTTTTAGTCTATCCTCTTACTTCCTATAGTTTGCCTGAAGGAGAGAATGTAGTATCGGGAAAAGCCACCTTTGACCGCTCTCAGGCCAATACCTTAAATATTAACACCCCTTCAGATAAACTCATTGTCAATTATAATTCTTTCAGCATTGCCCAGCCAGAAGCAGTCCATTTTTACCAGCCCTCTTCCTCATCAGTTGCCTTAAATAGAGTTGTGGGAGTTAATCCCTCAACTATATTGGGAAGATTAACCGCTAATGGCAGGATATTCCTGGTTAATCCCAACGGGATTCTTTTTGGCCAAACTGCCAGGGTTGATGTTGCCGGGTTGGTTGTTTCTACCCTGGATATATCTAATGATGATTTCTTAGCGGGGAGATACAATTTTAATCTGAAACCGGGGTTTGCTCCTTCTTATGTAGTCAACAGAGGAAGTATTAAAGTAGATGATAACGGCTTTGTGGTTTTAGCTTCTCCTTTAGTTTCCAATCAAGGAGAGATTATTGCTCACGGAGCAGATGTAGTAATTGCCGGCACATCTTCTTTTAGTATGAGTTTTGATGAGCAGGGCCTGATAAATTTTGTTATCCCCAAGATGGACAGAAAGTCAGGCACAGTTACTATCCCTAAAGAGGAAGCATTTTCTCTGGTAGAGGAAGTAGTAAACACAGAAGGTATAGTTGAGGCAGCCGAGATTGTAGAAGAAGATGGCGTGGTAAAGCTTATAGATACTACCGGCATCGCTGTTAATTCAGGCCTTATTGATGTAAGTTCCAGCGGCGATGGAAAAGCCGGGAAAGTATCTATTGATTCCTGCCAAGATACAGTTTTAACTAAAGATGCTTTTATTAAGGCAGATGGGGGATTAGAGTCTTCCGGCGGGAATATCAGGATTTTTTCAGCTGGAGATACATCTATTTTCGGAAATGTGCGAATTTCTGCAAAAGGCGGCAGAATTAACGGCAAGGGAGGAGATCTTAATATAAGCGCTGAAGGGAGAGTAGGTATCGATGGCCTGAAGGTCGACCTCTCTTCCAATACAGGTGTAAATGGTAGTTTTGTGATTGACCCGGATATTGTAAATATTACAGGCGATATATACTCTCATGGTGCAGATATTATTTATCAGGCTGACGAATCAATAAATGTTTCTGATAATATCGTTATTTCTAGTAGGGATATTACCGGTGGAGATACAAAAAATGCCCATTTGTTTATGCCTTCAGAAGGTAACTCAGGAGATATTAAATTTTCAGCGCCTACTATTAATATAGGAAACGGGGTATACCTTCTTGCGTTTGCTGACAACGGCTATTCTGGGGGAGATGTGGTTCTTTCTGCTAAGGACATTGTTGATTTGATATGGGCGGCAACCCCGGGATTTAAACTCAAAGCAAGCGAGGCCAACATTAATATAGGCACTTCTTCATTTATTAAAGCGAGTAATATATTTCTTACGTCTACGGCATCTACGGCGAAGTTGGTGGAACTTGGTGAAGATGTTTCATCCCTGCCGGGTGAACTTGGTTATGATATAGATGAGAGCGCTATCTTGGAGTTTTCTGCTTTTGGTGCGGCGGTTTTATCTTCTGCTAAATCGAAGGTAGAGATAGGAGATGGGGCAACTCTTAGTGCCGATAACGATATAATAATTGATAGTCAGGCATATTCCAATGCGGAGATGACTACAATTGGTTTGTATTTAGGTGTGGCATATGGCCGTTCAAAGGCGGTTGCCGAGTCACTGGTAAATAGCGGAGCTAAGATAAATGCCGGTAATTCTGTTTTCGTTGCGGCTGCCACCAGCAATACGCTTAAACTTAAAACCTATGCGGGCTCTGCCTCGAGCAAAGGTGTGGATATCAGTTTTACTTACGGGAAAGGAATTTCTAATTCCAGGGCAATTGTTGAAGATAATGTTTCTGTAAAAGCAAAAGATGTGAATGTGATAGCGTCAAATAACAATAATTTTCTTGTAAGTTCGGGCACATTTGATATGGAATCTTCCAAGTTTGGTGCAGCCGCCTCTGTGGTATTTAGTGATATGGACTCTATTGCTACTGCTTCATTAAGTGGCGTGGTCTCATCAGATAATAATATTGTTGTCAATGCGAATTCCATAAATGTAAAAAATAAGGCTACTACTTCAGCGATGGCAACCAACCCCGTGCAAAATAAGGCTGTTGTTGGGACGCTTGCCAACAAGACATATGAAAAAATAAAGAAGAAAAAGCTCAAAGAAAAGAGTAATGCAAAATTGGACCTTGCTGCCGCAGTAACTTTTGTAAAAAGCCAGAATAAAGCCGATTCTCATATAGCCGACGGTGCGGATGTTGATGCCTCCGGAGATATTAATGTCTCTTCAAGGGCTGAAGACAATTATCAGATAAGTGCGTCTGGTTCGGCCGGTGACGGGACTATTGCTGTGGGAGGAGCGGTTGCTTTCGGCGACTATAACAATGAAGCGGATGCTTATATAGGAAAGAATGCGAAAGTCGACGCCTCTAAATCTCTTACAGTCTCTTCTGAATCGATTGTTCCCAGCCAGATGACGTGGATTGAGGGATGGAGTTTTGACTATGACTGGCCCACATTTAACAGTGGCGATACAACGGGAGAGTTTATTGAAAATGCGTGGGATTTTGGAGTGGGAACAATCTCTGAAGCAGTAGGGACGACATTAAATACTTTAAGTGATTACCTGAACCTGAATTTTGGTGTTGCCAATAGGATATCCACTACTTATACGCAGTGCAGCGGAAGCGGAGACAAAGTTGGCATTGCTGGCGCGGTAACCTTTGTAAACCTTGATAATATCTCTAATGCTTATATAGATGAAGGGGCTAAGGTAAATACCGATAGTGCATTTTATGGCTCTGAGCAGAGTGTCCTGGTAAATGCCTATAGTTCCATTGATGAGATTGATATCGCGGGGCTTTTTTCTATTTTTTCTTTAGGTTTTGGGACAACCGGCGAAGGTTCTGTTGGAGGCTCATATATAGGAGGGGTTTTCAGAAATACCGCTAAAGCGTCTATTAAAGACGGCGCCGCAGTAAACGCGAAAAAGAATCCCTCTGAGACTTCTGATAAAAACGATATCAAGGTAAGTGCCGAAACGCATCACAGAAAATTGAGCGTCGCCGAAGCCGGAGGGAACTCTGACAAATTTACCATCACAGGAGCCTTTAATACTCTTGATTTGGAGAATACCGCGCTTGCTTATGTGGAGGATACCGCCGATCTCTCTGCGTCACATGATGTGGATATTGAAGCTAAGAACGAGGTTTCTGTTATTAATGTGGTTGCAGGAGTGGCAAAAAGCGATACCGTTGGAATAGGTGCCGGTGTTTCATGGAATGACATAGATAATGTTGTCAAAGCATTTATAGGTAATGTAGAAGATTCATCATTGAGTAAAGGAGAGATTAACGCCGGTCATGATTTAATACTGAATGCCTCTTCAAAGGATGATAGCTACAGTTTTTCTCTGGCTGGAGCTGCGGGTGCACAGTTTGGAATAAAGAATAAACTGGGCAACCTTTTTAAGAGTATATGGGCTAAGATAAAAGGCGGCAATTCCAGCGGCGGCCAGGCAGCAGGAGAAAACAATGATAATGGAAAAAGCAGTTCTGAATTTGGGCTTGGAGTCTCCGGCGATGCAGGTTTAAATTTTGCTACAGATGATGTTCAGGCATATATATCTGATGGAGTAGATGTTACAGCCGGCAATGATGTGATTATAAATGCAAAGAACCTTTCCACGATGCTTTCAGTTGCTGCTGCAGCAGTAGGTGCAAAAACAGTTGGTTTAGGGGGAGTTTTTTCTCACAACCATATTACAAAAACAACTAAGGCTTTTGCTGAAGCGGTTGATTTGACAGTTTCTAAGGATGTAGACATATATGCTGATTCCGGGAATTCCCTCGTTTCCATATCAGGAGGAGGAAGTGGCTCGCAGAAAGTCGCCTTGGCTGGCGCTGCAAATACGAATTGGATTTCAAACGATACCCTCGCAGCTTTGGCGAAGTCCACTAAAGTTAGTTCCGCAGAGAACATTTTTGTTAATGCAGACAATTACAACAGAATTATTTCTGCAGCAGTCGCAATTATGGGAGCAGGAAAGGTTGGAATTGGTGGAGCTGTAGATTTTGGTATAGTGGACAATGATATTCTTGCATATTTGGGAGACGATACCGATATAACAGCGCAAGGTAACATTTCCTTAATATCGTCTTCTGACGACAATATCATTCCTGTTTCAGCCGCTTTTGGCGGTACGGGAAAGATAGGTTTAACAGGAGCAGGAGAGAGTTATACGATAACAAACGATGTTTCTTCTTTTATTGGGAAGAGGGCAAAGGTTCGCACGGAGAAAAACCTCCTTGCTGATGCGGATGACGATACAGATATAATCGGAGTTGCAGGTGCGGCTGCCGGTGGCGGCACAGCCGGAGTGGGAGGTTCGGCGTTTAATGTTAATATAGTAAAGAATATAAAAGCCTACATTGATGAATGGGCGGATGTAACAGCGAAGGCAAAGGGAAGTGATCCGATTACTATTGAATCTCACAATGTGGAGGGCATTCAGCTTGATGCCCGCGCTGATGATGATTTAAAGACTTTCTCTGCTGCTGGTTCAGGTGGGGGGAAAGCGGGAGTTGCTGGTGCTGTTAATGAAAAGACAGTTGTATCGACTGCTGAAGCATATATTGGAAATAATGCAAAGATAAATGTGGCTGGTAATGCAGATGCTGACGGCGCACAATCGGTTGTTTTACGCGCAAAAAATGATACTGGAATATTAGGGATTGGAGGATCTGCCTCAGGCGGCGGCACAGCCGGTGTCGGTGCTTCAGGTGATGTGGATGTGTTGGTAAAACATACAAACGCCTATATAGGGAAAAATGCTCAGGTTAACGCGAAAAAACATATTGATATAAGCTCTACGTCTAAAGAAGATGTTTTTTCTATTACGGCGGGAGCTGCCGGCGGTGGTACCGCTGGTATTGCAGGTGCGGCCTCGGCCTTGGTGGTGGTCAACAATACACTTTCCTATATAGATAGTTATTCTGATGTGGAAGCGGATGGAAATATACTGCTTTTAGCTCAGGACGATACTGATTCAAACCTGTTTGTGGGAAGCGGTGCAGGCGGCGGCACAGCCGGAGTAGGAGGCTCCGTTGCGGCAAATACTATTGTTAACAACACTAAGGCGTTTATTGCGGATGGAGCTCATGTTGTAGCTAAAGCCAAAAGAGATTCTTCTGATGTGTATGACGGAGATATAGATGTGCCCACGCTTGATTTGACGGTTACACTTCCTGACGGGAACGATTTCAGTTTTGGAATTGGCGAGTTGACAGATGCTACCAAAAAGACAAAACAGTTTAAGGGGCTTAACATTAATGCTTTTGCAACCGAAGATCTTCGCAATGTTGTCGTTGGAGGATCAGGCGGCGGCACAGCCGGAGTTGCAGGCACGCTTTCAGTCAATGTTGTTGTAAATAATACTTCAGCCTATATAGGCAAAGATGCAGTTATTAATGACACTTCTGATGCCGGTGCGGATCAGTCAGTGGAGATAAATGCCTTTGATTACACTGGAGTAAACGGATATGGCGGAGTTGTTACAGGAGGCGGAACAGCTGGTGTGGGAGGGTCGACTGATACTAGTGCTATATTCAAGAATACAAGCGCATGGGTAGATGAAAGGTCAAAGGTTAAGGCAAGAAAGGATATCGGAATTAGAGCTGATTCTCTGGAAAGAGTTAGTTCCATGACGGCGGGTCTTTCCGGAGCTGGGACAGCAGGCGTAAGCGGGGCAGCAAGTTTTGCCTTGATAAAGAGCGATACGCACGCCTTCACTGTTTCAACAGACAATAAAGATGACCGTGTTATTTTGGAGGCAGGCAATGATATCAGGATTAGTGCCAGCGACGAAAGCAGGATTTTCCAATTTTCTGGCATTATTGGCGGCGGCGGCACAGCCGGTGTCGGGGGGTCTCTTGCAGCGGTATTACTTGAAAATGACATTACGGCGGAGTTAGGAGATTTTACTGAAAGCAATGCGCGGCATAAAACAAGTGTGGCTGCTAATTCAGAAGAAAATATTGATTCTTTTGCGGTGGGAGGGACTGGTGCTGGGACAGCTGGTGTGGCGGGTTCTTTGGTACTTAGAATTATGGATGTGGATACCCATGCCCGTATAGGGCGCAATTCTGAGCTTAATCAGAACAGCGCTTTTGCCGTTAGCGGGCAAAGCATTGAGGTATCTTCATCTGACAAAGTGAAAGTTCTTGGTATATCAGGTGCGGCTGCTGCTGGCGGCACAGCCGGTGTCGGGGGATCTTTGGATTTAACGGTGGTGAAAAACCGCGTAATAGCAAACATAGATGCGGATGCTAAGGTTTACAGCGAGGATGGTCTTACAGATGCAGATGGTGTCCTTGTAAGGTCAGATTCTGAGAAGGTAATAGATTCTCTTTCAATTGCTGGAACAGGAGCAGGCACAGCCGCGGTGGCAGGTGCTGTCTCTGTTGTTTCTGTGGGAGCAAAGTTTGAAGATGATGTACAAAACCATCTTACAGGAAAAGATACCGAAGGCAATGATGTTTCCACTGGGGATTATGTTGATCAAAAAGGAGAGGCTGGCACTGGTGGCCAGTTTGGCAGTATTGGGGATATAGAATTTACCGATAGCAGTGGAAATACCACCAGCATTGAAGATTTTATAGAAGATAAAAGTTCGATATCCGTTTCTGGAGATATGAACCAGACTTCTAATGAACCCCTTACTGATACCGCTGCGTATATAGGCGATGGAGCTGAGGTGAAATCAAAAGGTGAGGTAAATGTGCTTGCTAAGGATGCGCTTACTGTTAATATGAGTGCTGGCAGCGCTATGGGAGCTGGTACTGCGGCGGTAGGCGGAGCAGGGGCGTTTATGCTTTCTAATAACACCACGCGCGCTTTTATTGGTGATAATGCCAGGATTGATGCAAAAAAGCTGGTAAGTGTCAATGCCGAATCTTCGGAACGCATTATTGACGCAACAGTTGCCCTTGGCGGAGCTGGTACTGCGGCGGTCGCTGGGTCACTGCTTTTAAACGTTATAAATACAGGCACTTACGCTTATATAGACAGTGCCGCTGAAGTTAATCAGGATAACACTTACAGAGGAACTGACCAGTCGGTTTCTGTTGAAGCTGACAGCAAGACTGTGCTTACGGCTTTGGGCGGCACAGGCGGGGCGGCAGCGACAGCAGGGATAGGTGCAACGGCTGTTGTGAATACTGTTGTTAAAGATACCAAGGCTTCTATTGGCAAAAGTGCGAAAGTAAGTGCTAAAAAGCAGATAGATATCGTTACAAATGTTGCCGATGATATTAATTCAGGAGCCGTATCTCTTCAGGGGGCAGGAGTTGCCGCTGTAGGAGGGGTCATAAGTATAAACACTATCGTTAATAGCACTGAGTCTTTAATAGACGAAGGGGCGGTGGTGGACTCTGACGGCAATATAAGAATTTTTTCCGAAGATGATTCGCTGATAAATTCGCTTTCAGGCAATGGAAATATTGCTGGAACGGCCGCAGTAGGCGGCTCCGTTTCAATAAATACGTTGGTTAAACATACCTATGCGCGCATTGCCGATGATGCCGTGGTAAATGCAAGGGGCAATGGCGATGATATGGATGTTTACACAGGTGAAATTGATGGAAATTCTGATATTGCCTTTGTAGGCGGGGCGGTAGATAAATGGAACCAAATGGTGGATTCTGTTACTTCATACAACCAGACTCGCACACCTGTAACCGAGGACGGCAAAAAGACCAGAAAAATGAAAGGTGTATCTCTTACGGCGTCTTCAACAGAAGATATCTTTTCTGTCACGACAGGTGTAGGGGGCGCAATTGTGGCCGCTGTTACAGGATCCGGAGCAATTAACACAATTACTACCACCACCGAGGCTTCAATAGGTAATGATGTAAAACTTAACGAAAATAATAACGGTGCGTCTTCTTCTCAAGAGGTATATTTGAATTCCTCAGACCATTCCCGTGTGCTGAGTTTAACCGGTGTAGTTGCTGGTGCTGTTAAGGTTGGAGTGGGCGGTGGCATAGCTACCAATATCATTACAAAAAATGTTCGTTCGTTTATCGGGGGTTCTGATGAAGCCCGCAGAGCGGATCAGAAAAATATCGTAAAATCAAAAGGCAATGTTTCCATTAGTGCGGTTTCCTCTGACCAGGTAAACAATATAATAATGAATCTTTCAGTAGGCGGTATCGCGGGAGTAGGAGGAGCTATTGCAGCCAATGTAATTGCCAATCAGGTCCATTCATATATTGCGGACAAAGGAAAAGTTGATACAGATGGGGATCTCTTAGTAAAGTCCAAAGATGACAGTTATATTGATGTTACTGTTGGCAATGGCGCCTTTGGTGTAGGCGGCGGAGTTGGCGGTGCTGTATCTGTAAATGTTATTGCTAATTCTACGAGGTCTTCGATTGGCGATGATGCACTAACCAATGCTTCAGGGATAACCGATGTCTTTTCGGATGCTGTTGAAGATATTGAACCAATAGTTATTGCCGGAGGCGCGGCAGGATTAGTAGGGGTTTCCGGTTCTATCAATGTGGATATCATTAAATCAACCACACAATCGAAAATAGGTGACAGAGCCGAGATAAATCAGGACAATTCTTTTTACAGGTCCGGACAGTATGTAAAAGTCAGGGCAAATGATTCTGCGCATATTTCTTCTAAAGTTGGTGGCGGCGGAGTGGCTGCTGGAATAGGTGCCGGGGGCGCGGCGGATGTTAATATATTGAGAAACTCCGCCACTGCTCATATTGGAAGTGCATCAAAGGTAAAGGCCTACGAGGATATTCTTGTTGATGCGCATACGGATAAATTGGTTGATTCTTATACCGGTTCAGTTGGCGCAGGAATTATGTCGGGCTTATCGGGATCTATCTCAATATCTGCTGTAGGCGGTGGATTGAACTATGATGCGCGTGATTCATTGGGTGGTAGTGCCAACGGGGAAAGCGGAGATTCCATAGAATATGCGGATTCAGTTTTAGGTTTTAATCCAATCGAGGAAGAAGAAAATGGATTTGAGAATGACGGTAAGACTCACTGGAGCAAAGGATATAAAAGCACAGAGAATATTTCGCAGGAGTTCAGCAATAAAAACAATGCCGTAAAGCCTTCTTCTGATGTTGATGCCGACGGTTCACAGCATCCGTTGTCCAGCACTCAGGCCTTTATCGGTTCTGGAGCCATTGTTGAGGCCGGGCGCAATCTGATTGTCCGCGCATCGGATACGAGCCATACCAGAATTAACGCTGGCGGATTATCCGTTGCTTTTCAGGGCGGACTCTCAGGGGCATTTGCGGCTAATATTTTGAGCAATTCAACAGAGGCGTATATTGAAGATGGCGCTAAGACGAAGGCTGCAGAACAGACACTCGTAGAGGCAGATGAAGACGAGCAGGCTGATACTATCTCTATATCCGGTGGCGCGGCTGTATTTATGGGGTCGGCTCGTTCCAAGGGAATCACAGTTATTGATTCAAAGACAAAAGCTCATATTAATAAAAATGCTGTGGTCAATGCTTCATGTGGCGATGGCAATACTGTCAATGTTAGAGCGGTCAGCGATTCCAATATTAATTCTGTTATTGGCGGCGGTGCCGGAGGTCTTTTGGAAGGAGTGGGGTCTTCTTATAATGTCTGTGTCATAGCTAAGACCACAGAGGCCTATTTTGGAGAAGGAAGCCAAGTGAGTGCTCTTAAAAGCGTTAAAATTGGTGCTGATTCAAGCGAAGAGATTGATGATAGTTCTATCTGCTTTGGCGTAGCAGCCGGAGCAGGCGAAGGAATTGTGGTGGCTGTCCATTCTTTAAATAATAATACAATAGCGTGCGTAAAAGATGGCGCGAGTGTTAATACAGACGGAAGTTTTATGGTAAATGCGCAGGACGATACTGCTCTTAAAAGCGTTGCCGGTAGCGCTGGAGTTAGCGGAGTGCTTGGTGTTGGAGGCTCATTGAACGTAAATGTGATTACGAGCAATACCCGGTCTTATATTGCCGATAATGCAACCGTGCGTGCAAAAGGTGCGTATGATTCAATGGATGTTTACACGGGTGAAATGATAGACGACGGAAATCCTCTTACGCCAATTACTGATGATGTGAAGAAAACAAGCGCCAGGCACGGAGTCGCTGTTACTGCATTTGCGACTGAGGATATCTTGTCTGATACGACTGGGCTTTCTGTAGGTGCGGGAAATATTAGCGGTGCCGTGGGAGTTGAAATTATAAAAACTGATACCAACGCTTATATAGGAAATAATGTCAGTATAAATGCAAATGAACACAGTGTCTCCAGCCAGGAAGTCTATGTATTGGCGGCAGACCATACTCGTTTGGTCTCGTCTGCTAATACCCTATCGGGGGGCCTTGTTACAAGTGTTGGAGGTTCGGTGGATACTGGAATCTTTGCAAAAGATACCAGGGCGTATATAGGAAACGGCTCCGTTGTAAAATCAGGCGGCGATATAACCGTTCAGGCTTTTTCACGGGAAGATACAGAGGTGGCGACAGCCGCTCTGGCAGGAAGCCTGGTTGGTGGTATTGCGGGTTCTGTTTCTGTAAGGTGTTTATCTAATTCCACAGACGTAGATGTGGGAAGCGATGCACATTTGGATTCTGGCAATAATATAAGGCTTTTTTCTTCTGACAGAAGTACAGTTGACGCAAAGACGGGTAGCGCCAGTGCTGGTTTAGGGGTAGCTGGTTTCGGCGGGGCTGTTTCGGTTGTTACTATTAATAATTTCACAGAATCCCACGCTGATTCAAATACGAATCTCAAATCCGCAAAAGATGTGGATATAAATGCCGATTCTTCGGAAGCAGTAGATTCGGTTACTGTTGCCGGGACAGGCGGTGGGCTGACCGGGGTTGCCGGCTCTGTTTCTGTAAATGTTGTTACTTCAAAGACACATGCTTATACCAAGGATGGTGTAAATATTGATGCTGGCAGTGATTCTTCTGTGAAAGCAAAGGATACTGTGAATGTTTCCAGTAAGACAGGGGGAGGAGCTTTAAGTATAGGGCTTGGTGTAGGAGCCGGAGTTGACATAGATATAATCCGTACTGATACCGGCGCATATCTGGGAACAAACAATACTGTAACGGCAGATAATCTGGAGATTAGAGCTGTTTCTGAGAAATCTGTCAATTCAAAGGTGATATCCGCATCAGGCGGTCTGGCATGTGGTATTACAGGGGCTGTTTCAATTGTATTGGCCGGTGCGGATTTGTCGGGAGACAGCCGTGATGAATCAGGCAATACATCTTCATATTCGCAGGAGCAGGCCAGCGCAAATAAGGTTGACGGCTATGTTGATGATGTTCAGGGGACCGATGTCAAGAGTGATATAAATAACGTTTCTGTTGAGTCTGAATTAAACAAATCGTCTTCGGGATCTATGAGCAGGACATTTGCCTATATGGGCGACGGTTCAAGTGCTGACATAGAAAACAATCTTTCTATAACCAGCAGCGATTCCACTGATATTGATTCATATGCCGGCGGTTTTGCTCTTGGATTGTTGGGGATAGGCGGTGCATTTAGCAGTGCAAAAGCAAATATTGAGACTACTGCTGGCATAGGGGAAGAGGTTGATATAGATGCCGGCAAAATAAGTGTTTATGCTGAAGGTAAAAGCGATGCTTATGCCGAATCTCTTGCCAAGACGGCAGGGGCGTTGTCAGGTGTTGCAGCCAAAGCTGAGACTGTAAATGTGAGCACTACTAAAGGGTATATCGGTTCTGGAGGCAATGGAAAGAAAATAGAATCTGATGAATTTGATGTAAAGGCGGATCAGGAAACCAAGTTTAACAGCAAGACTGACAGTTCGTCTGTTAGCGTAGTTGGTAAGTCTGGAGCATGGTCGAGCAATAAAGCGAACGCCCTTACAACGGTGGATATAGGCAGCAATACACAGATTAAATCAGATTCTGTAAAAATAGGTGCATCCACTACGGTTTGGAAACCATGGTTGTCAGACTATAATGCTATTTCGGGTTCAGGAGGGGTTTTTAACGGAGCGGCTGCAAGCGGCAAGACAAATGTTTCTGTTCATACAAAAGTTAATATAGGGAATAATGCAAAAATCCAGATGCATGATGACGCAGATACTACCTCTGATATTGAGATGAGTGCCCTGAACGATTTGTATCTATATGACAAAGTAAAATTGGATGCGGCAGGTTTTATTTCTTTAGCAAAATCAGAGAGTTTTATTACGGCTCAACCTGTAGATGCTTCCATTAATATAGGAGACGGGGCATTTTTGAAATCTTGGGGGGATGCCAGGTTTTTTGCCAGAACTAACGCAGATATGAAAGCCCAGGCAAATACCTCTACTTATGGTTTGGCATCAGCAGGACAGGGCGAATCGAAAGCACTGGCAGATTCTGATGATACTCTTATCTTTGGAAATAACAGCGAGGTTATTGCTTCCAAACAGATGTATCTTATGGCAGGTGCGGATACGGATACGGTGAGTTTGTTTAGTGTAAAAGCTAACACAGATGTATTTAACAAAACAGCTTTTGCTTATAGTGGTACTCCGACTGCAGATGCTACTGCGAGGCATAATGCGGGGATTAATATAAAGAGCGGTTCCCGTATAGCTTCTGGAAGCCATATGTATATAAATGCCGCAAGGGGATTACTTTTTGCCAACGGCAACGGCAAGGCCAGCGATGCCTCAAGGTATGCTTTGGAGAAGCTGATAGAACTTTTTGGTACCGATGCCGATGGTGCCTTTGATACATTAGGTGGACATTCTGTTAATGAGGGTAAAGGGAGTATTATCTTGGAAGGAAAGTTAGAAACAGGGATTTATAGAGATCTATTCCTTACCTTTGGGACGAATATGTTTAATCCCTATTATAAAAAGGGTGATGGTACCAAGGGGCGCTATACAATTGGTTATGATGCCGAAAATGGTTTTTGGGCTGTTTATAACGGGGAAAACAGGCTTAGGATTCTTGTCCCTGATCAGCAGAGCGAAGGAATTTCATGGACGGTTCTTACAGACCAGCGTATAGTTGACAATATCCAGCAGGAAATAGACCGGCTGGAAAATTTGAAAAACCAATATGGTGCAAACTCGGAACTGGCACAGGATATAAACACCCGCATAAATATTTTGAAAGCCCAGTTAAACAGCCAGGGCAATGACGAGTATGTGGACATAATAAAGGTAAACCCGGCTTATGCCGCTTCCGGAGATGTGAATATTTGGGGAGATTATCTTGTCGGGACAGGAGAAATTGTTGCTCCCGGAGATGTCAAAATTAAAATAATAAACAATTCTCCTTTGCCTATAAAATTGGACAGCCTTACTATTCCCGATGACCTGGGCGGAAAAATCAAGTTTAACAATCACGTTGTAAAAGACTCTTCTGGAATAAGCGCGTTAAATGACGGCGCACCGGTAGGTACTGTTGTCAACTTTACTTTGCAGGATGCCCAGGATTCTTTGCCTCCTCTTATTGAGGTAAAGAATAATTTTGATAAAAATTCAGGCGTATACAATCCTGATAATATTCCGGATTTATCGGATCCGGCGCTTTTTATATCCGGGCCTATTAACAATATTAATGGTATGGTTTCCATCAGCAATGAGACAGGAAGTATCATTGCTACATCCAGCATACGCGCGGATACTATACAATTGTCGGCGGGAGGGGACTTTATATTTGATTCTCCGGAGACGCTTTATAACATTGGCCCGAATCCCGCGGCAGGGTTTAAGTATCTTGCCGAGGCCTATGAAAATAATTGGCTGGTTAAGCCTGCGTATAAAGGTCAATCTCCTTCAAATAGTTTTCAGATAGCGGGAAACAATATTTACATAAATGCCGATACAGTAAATATAAATGGTGTCATACAGAGCGGCCTGCCGGATAAAGCTATTGTTATTACTCAGGCCGATGTTGAGGCGGCCTATAATGAGGCGAATAGGACCGGCAAACGTTTTATACAGATATTGAAGGTTGATGAAAGCCTTGACCCAAGCCGCAGGGTGGTAGTTGGCGGAATATCCGCTGAATTGGATGCTCAGAATAACGAGATACGGATTTTGGGTGTGCAGGTAAAAGGCGGTTTGGTATTTATTTCCGGCAGAATTGTCAGTACCGGAGATGGTAAGATTAACGTTTTGGACGGGTATGGGAGGATAAATATTGATAATCAGACAAGCCTCCCCGTTGTTCTTAAAGATGTGGATACAGGAGGCGCTGAAGGCCAGGTGGTTTTAATCGACAAGGCAAAGGACAACGGGACAGGGCTTTCGTTTGTAACCAGATATGAACGTCTTGGCAACCAAATCCGCATTTTTACCAATAGCGGCGTAAACAGTACGGTTGCCACGCAGTTAAAATCTATAGCGACTGGCAGAGATGCAATCTATCAGCCGCTGGAGAATATGCGCTATTTCTGGATGACGGGCAAGGCGACTTCGTCCCAGACCATAAAAAAATGGTATAAAGAACATGACAAATTCTTAGGGTTCATCCCGGTGAGCGAAAGGCATTTTTCAAGCAGTGATTATGTAAGCGGGTATCCTAAGACGAGAATTTTATCGGGGGACGAACTTCCTCAGGGAGATTTTGTAGGCCAAAAGCATGCGGCAGACTATACCTATAAGAGGTTGACGGTTACGACTAAAAACGACCTGATTCACCAGGACGATTCTGAAGGGACCTACTGGTATTGGCATCCGGGAAGCTGGTGGCATCCCCCATATCCGGCAAAGAAGACCTGGTGGAGACGTACTCAAATCTGGGATAAAGGGACTAATACATACAACTATCATTCCGTCAAGGCCGATCTGCCAATAGATGTGTCCTTTATTGGATATGACCGCGGCCGGGTTTTTGTAAATAGTGTTGGTGATATCCGGTTGGGAGGCAACCTCAATAATGTAGGGGGAGTCACAAATTTGACCTCATCTGCCGGCAGTATACTTTCAAAATCCAGTTTTGCAAGCGTAAAAAGCGGCGAAATAAATCTAATGGCCAATAATGGCAGTATCGGCAAAAAGAGTATGTATTTTAAAATAACCCATTCAGGAGGCATTACCCTCAACGCTCTCGCTACTAAGGATATATATATTGAATCCCCAGACGGCGATTTATTCGTTACCAATCTTGTTACGGGGAGTGGTTCTGTGGGGTTGATAGCAAACGATAATCTGCTCCTTTCGAATAATATTTCCATTATAAAAGGGAAAGATATCTACTTAGAGGCTAAAACTGGCACTATTGGTGCTCCATTGGATGTCTTGCGCGTTGATACCAATGCGGCAGATGGAGGAGTAATAGACGTAATATCCGCTAAAGGGGATATAAACCTTATGGAGGTTTCCGGAGACCTTGCCATACATAAGGTTTCTGCTTCCGGCGATGTGAATATATTTGCGCCGGGTGATATTATTGATGCCAACTCAAGTGAGAGAGTCGATACCCGGACGAAAAATGAATTGCTGGCTCTTTGGGATGATATGCAACTTACCGGTGCCGGCGCTGAAAACAAAAAGCAGTCACAGTGGGATGCCTACAGTAATACTATGAACGAGGCATATATAAATTACTGGAGTAAGGAACGTAATTTAAAGAGAAATTCCGACGGCACATATTCTTGGGATGCATATGACCCGAATGTTGAATTTCATTATTCCCAGAGTGAAAGAGACAGCCTGAAAAATTCCGGCTGGAGTGATGAAGACATTGCGGATTTAGAGAATGATATGACGGATAAATATCGGTTGTGGGGGCAAACGGATTTTGACCCCGATTTCTCGTATGCCCTTTCAAACAAGGAAAAAGACGACTTAAGCAGCGGTTATTTTTGGACTCAGAAACAACTGGAAGGCGGATTGCCAAGTTTTGTTTTAACAAAAGATACTACATTATCCATAGAAGATCCCAATATAGCCGGGAGAAACGTTACTGTAGTTGCAGGCGGAGAAATAGGCAAGGATAAGGATGATTTAATCTTTGTCTTTTCAAAGAATTATACTGATGCTGAAATAGATGAAATAAAGCTTGCCATCGCTTCAGCCGAACGGGACGATTTGGAATGGGGTACAAACCAGCTTATTATTCATCGCAGGGAGGACTTGGATGTGCATGCCTCAGGGAATGTTTTTCTTACTGCAACCGGACATATCTTCCTCGGGTCCGAACATGACATAAATGTTTATGCCCTGAATGCTGGAGACAGGGTTAGAGTGAAGGTAGGCGGGGGGATCTTTAATCCCAGACCCGACGCTTTCTCAAATATGGTTGCTTCTAATGGTATTATCTTGGAGGCCTCAAATGGGCAGATAGGTACAATTGGGGCGCCTGTTAGAGTTGCGTTGAGTGGCAATAAGCCTTATGTTACAGCCAGAGCTTCCGGCGATATTTATCTGGAGAAACCACTTGGAGATATTTATTTAGATGTGATAAATAGCGGGCAGAAGGCATGGATAAAAGCAGATACCGGCTCCATTTTTGATTGGCTGGACGACTCCATTACAAATATCTATGCGGACAATATAGAACTTAATGCCTTTAACTCTATTGGAAGTCCGTTAGGCAATGCCGGTGCTTTGGATGTAGAACTCACTGATGCCAATGGAGTTTTAAATATGCACACCAATGCGGGAAGTGCCAATCTTTTCTCTAATAAAGATTTGAATGTTGGTGTTTCAGATATAGCACAAGGGTTGCGAATATACAGTATGGGCAGCCTCTCTATTATAGGAGATACGTCTGCAGGCGATGATGTTGATTTCTTTTCTAAAGGAAATATGGTTTTTGGAGCCAATCTCAATGCGAAAGGCAAACTTGTTCGACTTGATCCGGCAGGAGCGGATATTTTGGATACAGATAACACAAGTTATATTTGGGCGGATGGATTAATATTGAATAATGCAGGCAATGTTGGGGTGGCAGGCAACGATGCTTTAGATACCAGAATCTCTTATGTTGCAGTTAATAATGGTGCCGGCGATGTTTACTTGGCAGAGGTTTTTGATGGCGGCGCTCTTGAAATAAGAGATATAACGGCTCAGGGAGTTAATATTAGGACCCTTAATGGAGAGTTAAATCTTTTCAGTAATTACACTATAACAGCTTCGGGAGATGTGTCTCTTAGGTCCTCTGATGATATCAGGCTAAACGGCTCAGTTAATGCCGGTTCTCATACTGTTACGCTTAATGCGGAAGGAGATATAATTGATACCTCAAACGATGGCAAATATCTTGCGGCAGGCATATTGAACATTACGAAGGCGAATAATGTCGGTTCTGCCGGAGAGTTGAATTGGCTGGATATAGGTGTAGATACATTAAACCTTTCTAATGTATCTGGCAGTGCCTTTATTGGTGAAAAGGATAATGTCACTTTAGGCAATGTGTCTGTAGGTCAGGCGCTAAAGCTTACGGCATTGGGGAAAATAGCAGTAGATTCAGTATCTTGCGGAACAAATGCCGATATAAGGGCATATGGGGCAATTACTGATGCAAATGGCAATTCCAATAATATTACGACGAAGGATTTGAAACTCAGGGCTGAGTCGGGCATTGGAGAAAATGATGCTATAGAAACAGCTGTGGTGAACCTTGACGTAGTAAACACTAATAATGCTGTTGATATTGCCAATACCGGAGCATTGAACCTTTTGGATCTTAATAACGATGGGTTTTCAGCAGTGAATACCAATGGAAAACTTGATATATCTGCGTCTTCTCCTCTTAATGTATTAAACCCTGTTTCTTCGGGTGCAGATATAACCTTGTTGGCGGCAGAAGATGGAGGAGACGACGATATCCTTTCAGTATATGCAGATATTACCAGTAGTGGTGCAGGTAGGATTACATTAAACTCAGGCGCTGACTTTAAACAGGTCTCCGGCAATATTGTTACAGCAGGCGACATATATATAAATGCTGATTATGACGGAAGCGGCAAGGGAGACATAATACAAAGTGCTGCCTTTGTCAATTCTTCAGGCCTTTTTGCGACTGCGGCCGGAAATATAACAATGCTTCACTTTAATAATGATGTAAACAGTTTGACTGCCTGCTCCAAAGAGGCGGGGAACATAACGTTTTACGATAGGGATGATATTGACCTTTCCAAGGTTATAGCTTCCAATGGTTCGGTAACCATAAGTGCGCTTGGAAAAATAACCGCCACAGATGTTGAGACATCTCTCACGGATAATGATGCCAATGATGTCAGTTTAACCAGCATTGTTTCAGGAATTAAGGCAATATGGATAGATGCCGGCACAAAAAATGATGTTTTCTTGACGGCAAAACAGGGTTCAATTACTCAGGATGGTGTCCCTGTCTGTGATGTGGCATCTGATGAACTTCATATTGACGCACAAAAAGGCATAGACCTTGATACGAGGTCAAATATCCTTGTGGCTGACAATTCTCAGATAGGGGACATTGTGATAGACAATACCGGAGATTTATATGCCAAACATGTGGACAATGAGGGAGGAGATATCCATATTACAACACATTCAGACCTTTTTGTCGGAGATATACAGGCTCAGGGAAGCAATAATGTATATCTAAATGCTGCTACTGGAAGCATCTGGGACGACTTATTCGCTGATGCGGATGATTTAAACTATATCCGGGGTAATTTAGTAGATTTATCAGCTTTAGAAAATATAGGTGATATGGCGGTTTCAAATGGAGATATTGATGTTAGGGCTAATACCATTAATGCTTCTTGCGGTGGAGATTTAATTCTTGAGGCAAAAGATGGAACTTTGTTCAATAATATATCTGCAGGAGGCAGGATAAGTTTAACTGCTTGTGGTTCAATCATATTAGGTAACATTACAAGCGATGGCTTTATTGATATAAGAGTCTCCCAGGGAGATATAACTGTAACTACAGATACGATTACGTCTCATAATTCAGGAGTGAGATTAACTACAGATACGGGTTCAATTTATGCTCAAGGTCCAGGACCACATATTATAGCTGCCGACGACTCTTTTCTAAATGCTCCCAACGGAAAAATATCTCCTCTTCCAGGGGTACCTTTAAATGTCTCTATTAAAGGAGGCCTGTATTTAGATATAGCTAACCTTTCTATTACTTATCCCACAAGAGAAAATTATGGCAACTTGATAGGGACAATTACTCCCTTAAATACCCCTATACTTATACCTACTCGCTTCCCTGAGCCGCTAAATCCACCTGGCTTTGTCTATTTTAATGCCAAACAAATCTGGCCTCCTAAGAGTAATGCGGATTACCAGTGGCTCGCACAACAGGTAGTAACGAGGCATAAGCCTTTCATTGCCCGCTACCGCCATGAATTTTACAATAACCCCCGCTACCTGCAGGAGGCAGCAAGGGTTAGAGGAGACTATTTTGAATCTCTTGAGGGCTTTCGCTTTGTCTCTATTGAACCAGCCACACCTTTGCTCTATGCCTACCACCCCTTAACCCCGGTAGATGCATCCGCCTTTGAACAAATTGTTCTGGATATAGGCGCTTATGAGTTTATTGAGAACAGAATAGACCTTAAAGGAGATTTATCCCCGTATCTGTTGTATCCTGACGAAGAAAAAAAGAAGAAGGGTGAGAGTATTTGATATTAGATTTTATTGCCCTCTACCTATCAAAATATAA
>CAZQVU010000001.1:0-29156 GCA_964596885.1 uncultured Planctomycetia bacterium | reverse complement strand
TATGAAACATATATATAGATATTTTAGGGAAGCCGGTTTAAGTAAAATAAGAGTAGAACGATTTGGTATTATTCCTTTGAGATTGCTGAATTTTTCTCCTTTTTTACAAAGTCTAAATTTTAGAAGTGGTCAATTCTTTCCATTCTATATGTTTCATATTTTTAGAGGGATTAAATTAAAAATAACTTCTTTTTAATTTTAAAATAGATGGGTCAGGATTTATCAAAATTAACTATACTTTATGTGACTCATTCGTTAACTTCATCACCCAAAGATGAGTGGGTAGAATTTTTAAAAACAAGATGCAAGAAGTTAATTTATATAGACCACCCTTTTTCTTATAAGAAAGGAGACATTAGTTCTTCCATTACTATTTTTGAGGAAGGAATAGAGATTAAACGACATTGTGTTCCGTTTTCTAGAAAGTTAAGCGATATCTTTTTTTATATAAAAGATGTTTTTCTAAATATTTTCTGGACTTTACTATCTGGCAGAATTGACCTCTGTATAAGTCTAGACCCACTTAATACATTTTCTCTTTTAATCTTTAGAAAAATAGGCTTAATTAAAAGGTTAATTTTTTATGTTATAGATTATGTACCAGTGCGTTTTCCAAATAAATTGAAAAATTTTATCTATCATTTTATAGATAGACAATGTTGTTATCAGGTAGATTATATCTGGAATTTATCATCTCGTATGCAAGAAGGGAGAAAACAGAAAGGGATAAATCTTTCAAGGTGTGCTCCAAGTCATATTGTTCCAATGGGCGTTGATTTATCCAGAATAAATCCATTACCTATAGAGAAAATAGAAAGAAATACTATTGTATATATGGGAGCGTTCTTACATAAACAAGGGATTCAATTAGTCTTAAGTGTTCTGCCGGAGGTAAGACAGAAGATTCCAAATATAAAGTTTATTATAATTGGTATCGGCGAATATGAATCAGAGATTAGAAGATTGATAAGGGATTTAAATATAGAAGAAAGTGTTGAAATTAAAGGATACATAAAAGAACATACAGAGTTAGAGAAGATACTTTGTAAATGTGCTATAGGTATGGCTACCTATAGGACAGATGAAGATAGTTTCAGCTACTATGCCGATCCTGGAAAAGTAAAGGTTTATTTAGGATGTGGTCTTCCAGTTATTATTACTAAATTCCCGTTAATTGCTTATGAAATCGAAAGGGAGAATGCAGGATTTGCTATTCAATACGATGAAATTCAGTTGAAAGAGTCGCTTATTAGATTATTAAGCGATGATAATCTTTATGCTATAATGAGAAACAATGCTGTTAAATTATCTAAAAGATATAACTGGTATAACATTTGCAAAAGAGCATTAGAGGTTAGCGGTTATTCAATAAAGGAGAAAGTCTCTTGAATCAAAAGTTAATTCTTGGAATTTCTACTTCGCATAATTGCACAGCAGCACTGATAGATTTTGAGGGAAATATTATAGGTGCTGTTTCAGAGGAGAGATTTACTCGACAGAAGAATGAAGTCGGTTTTCCCGCTAATGCTATAGCTTACTTAGTTAATCTAGTCGATGCCCAAAATATAAATTATGTTGCTATCGGAGAGGATTTATTAACAAATTTATTTTATAATTCTCCCCGTAGTTTGCTAAATTCAGAAGAACGAACTCGTTTCTTTAGGAATCCTTTCAATATGCTTGCTAATTTCTTAAGGTCCTATCAGACAATTGATTTTGTTTGGAAGGGGTTCAATATTATTGAGGAGATTAAGAAGAGGCTTTCACTGTACAAAATAAATGGTAAAGTCGATTTTATTGAGCATCATTTTTCTCATGGAGCCTCAGCTTATTGCTCCACTGATTACGAAAATAGTCTAACTATAACAATGGATGGACAGGGAAATGAAAAATCTTCTTCTGCTTTTGTAGATGATAATGGAGGCATTAAAGAGATTCAATATCTGTCCAGATACGATTCTGCTGGCAATCTCTACGCTTTTGCCACCACTATATTAGGATTTAAACAAAATAGGCATGAAGGTAAAGTTACAGGTCTGGCTGCCTATGGTAATCCCCATAAAACATATGAAAAATTGAAACATTTATTATCTATTGATTATGAAAATGGTAATCTTATATTTAAATCTCCAGTTCTGAGGGTAGCCGAGCAAGTAAATAAGAAGGTTATTCATAGAGTATTTATAGAATATATCAGGTGGCTTTTTTCTAAAAAACCCATAGAGGATTTTATTTATAAGTGGCTTGATCTCTATAGTGTTAGGGAACTGAAAGAGCTTTTACCGAACCTTAATGAAGAGCGGGAAGATATTGCTGCTGGCATCCAGTATATCTTAGAAGATCGGGTAACAAAATTTATAGACTTCTACTTAAAAAAATATAACTGCAGGAATCTAGCCTTAGCAGGCGGTGTCTTTGCCAATGTCAAGCTAAATCAGAGATTATTTAACTTGCCTCAAGTAGAGAATATCTATATCCATCCAGGTATGGGAGATGAAGGATTAGCCTTAGGTGCAGCCTATCAGGTATTATCTCAAATCAACCCTGACTTTAAAAGAAAACCCCTGAAAGATGTCTATTTAGGCCCTTCTTATACAGAGGATGAGATAGAAAGAGCCCTTAAAACCCACAACCTTAAATATAGAAAGATAGAAGACCCAAGACTCTTAGCCAGACTAATAGCCAAATATATTCAGGAGGCTAAGATAGTAGGTCTATTTCAAGGCAGGATGGAATATGGTCCAAGAGCCCTGGGTAATAGATCAGTCTTGGCTGATCCCCGCAGGAAAGAGATGCACGATGTCTTAAATAGACGCTTACAAAGAACTGAATTTATGCCCTTTGCACCAGTCATACCGTATGAACAGGCAGAAGATATCTTAGATGGTAAGATAAAAGGTTCTAAATACACTGCTCAATTTATGACCATCACCTATGATGTCAAAAAGGAATGGCAGAGGAAGATTCCTGCTGTTGTCCATGTAGATGGCACAGCCAGACCACAGCTTTTAAAGAGAGAAACCAATCCTCTATATTATGATATAATAAAGGAATTTGAGAAACTTACAGGTATCCCCGTGATAATAAATACATCCTTTAATGTCCATGAAGAGCCTATAGTCTGTTCACCAGAGGATGCCATAAGAAGTTACAAAAGAGGTTGTGTGGATATAATGGTTATGGAGAGGTTAGTGGTGGGGGAGGGGTAAAGTTGAAGAATATAAAGACCATAATTTTTATCTTACTATTTATCTTAAGTATTATTCAGAACACATCAGCTAAAGGCGATGAATATGATATAAAGCCTGATATACTGGCTCATAAAAGTTATCTTTACATATTTGATACAAAAGAAGAGGATAGTTTAACTAAAATTATAGATAGAACAGGTCGATATTCGATAAAGGCACTCATAAGTCCAAAGACTACAAAGGTAAAAGAGAAATATATATATCCTCTTGATTTGAATATACCAAAATCGACAACCTCCATCAAAGTTAATACTGTTAGAGATGGCATTTCAGTCTCTATAAAACCAGGTTCAGAAAGTAAAAAAGTGGTATTTCCTCCTATTAAATCGTTAGACATTAATACTTATATCTATCCTTATTTTTATTTAAACTATAATTCGCCAGCTAAAATTGATATAAGTTTATATTTTTATGTAGATGTAAACAATGACAAGGAGATTGATTTTCTAGCATACTATGGAAACAAGCCGGATGAGTCTATATCAGGCGGTCTCAAATCATATCCTATGAGTTATTATATGAAGCATGATGATAAGGGAAGAGAAAAAAGTATTAGTACTAATCTTTATAATGAGTTAAGAATACACCGACCAGATAGAGTCTCTTTTATCTTGAGGAAATTTCTTATGGTAATTAAGGGCAGCAATCTTGGAAAAGAACTAATAATAAAAGATGTCGGTTTATACAATGAAGAATCACTTGATAAATCCGTTATTTTACAAGAATACAATAGAGAGAAACAAAATAAAGAAGGCGACCTTTACTCTTTTATGGAGGAAAAAGGCAAGTTAGCCGCTCTTTTAAACAGTCCACTTTTTGAATTGAATAATAAAAAATATTATTTAAACCAACTTAAAAGGAATACTATAAATGAAATATTGAGAGAAAAAAGCGAGGTAGACTTTTCCACTTTAGAACTAAAAAAAGGAGAGGAGGTAAAATTAAACTCTTTTGAAAATGAATATGTAAACCTGGAAACTCTTTTTCTTTCAGAGAATATAAGTCAGAAAAGAGAAGAACCTGTTATAGAATTTAAGAGAGTGAATCCTACAAGATATGTAGTTGATGTAAAAGCCAGTGATTCTTTCTGGATAAGTTTATGTGAAAATTATCATACTGGCTGGAGGGCTTATGTTGCCAAGGATATAGATGTAAGTTTGGGAACTGAAAAATCAGCTTTACTTTTTGCACTTAATTCTAAGGGTAAGTTGATAAGATTGAGCGAGCATAGGAGGGTTAATGCTTATGCTAATGGCTGGTTTGTGCCGGTAAAAGAATTATTCAAGAAAGAGGCTCCTTATAATTTTAAAATAATTATGGAGTTTTATCCTCAAAGATTATATGAATCAGGACTTATTATCTCATCTATATTTTTTATTATAATGTTAATCTGGGTTATTATTCATTTTGTTAAAAAAGGAATAAGAAAGAGAAAATGAAAAGGTTGCCAAAATTCTTGAAAAAGGGATGGTTGTGGATTTTTATTCTATTGTTTACTCTCTGTTTATTTCTCTATCTAAAAGGTATAGCAATAGAAAAAGAAGCGGGTAAAAGGATCAATTATCTTTTGGCTTTTGCTGAGATTCTGACAGTATTGGTCTATGGCCTTTTATCTAAATTGCTCAAGCCGATAATCATCTCTAAATTTAATAAAGTGGGCAGTTTTCTATTTAAAAAAAGCAGCATTCCGTTTGCAATAGCTTTTATATTATTGATTGTTACGGGAGTTATCTTTTCATATACTAAGTTTATTTTTTTTACTAAACAGATTTCAAATATTGCCTATTTTATGTTAGTTGCAGCAGTAATATGTGAATTCAGCGATGCGATTAAAGAGGATAGATAATAATTTCAAATCTGCTGTGATGGAGAAAGTTAAGAGAAGATATCCTAAAAAGAAGTTATTTCAAGACCTAATTATTGTTTTTATCCTGGGTTTAGTTCCTTTATTATGGTTTAAGTCAGGTTGTATTATAAATGGTCCTGATGTTTGTTTTCCACTTGCACCTGTGAGATTTTTCATCAATCGTTTCTTCACATGGAACCATTTAAATAATACAGGCCTTTCATCAGCTAGTAATATTACTACTATTTTCTTCCATGGTATCCAGGCGTTCTTTTACTGGATAAGCAGTTCTCTATTTTTGACCCAGAAGGCCAGTTATTGTTTCTGGTTTACAGCCATCTGCCTCTCTATGTATTATTTTATTTCTGTCATCCAGAAAGAAAACCCTAATAGACTTCAGAGGTTTGTAGCCGTTTTAGTATATGCTTTTAACCCTTTTGTTTTTAATATATGGGAAGTTGCTAAGGCGGCTGAACTTTCCAGTTTGGTAGCCATGCCTGTTATGTTAGGTTTTTTTATTCAGGGTCTGGATGGCAGGTTGAACTATTTAAAGGCCTCTGTATTTGCAGGATTATTATCTTTATTATTTTCTGAGATGGGCGCCAGTCCCTCAGTATTTGTTATGCCGGTAGGTATCTGTTTGGGTTATTTTGTTTTCTATTGTATAATAGAAATATTAAAAGGGGCAAGGGTAGAACACCTCTTTTTGCTTTTTGGTTTTTTGGGTTTATTTTTCGGTGTGTATTTATTATTCAATTTTTTCTGGATACTACCTTATTCTTTTGAACTGCTTAATACCCTTAAAACTTCAACCTCAAAAGAGGTCCTTGAGGCTTTTAATATGGTCAATTGGTTAAAAGGCATAAGCACTCACACCAGTATACTGAATGTTATCCGCTTTCAGGGTGCCTGGGATTGGTACTATTCATGGCAAGGTGAGCCTTATGTCGCTTATGCTAAGACTTATTTTAATCACTCTTTTTTTCTGTTAATGAGTGTGGCCTTGCCGATTTTAGCATATATGGCTGTTCTTTTTAAAAGAAATAAAGAGGTTTTATTTTTTATGGTAGTTGCCTTTATAGGGACTCTGTTTGCTACAGGTGCCCATCCACCTTTTGGTTGTATATTTTTGTGGATAACCAAAAAAATTCCTGTTTTTTTAGTTTTTAGAAGCCCCTATTATAAATTTTCCTTGGCAACTCTTTTTGCCTATGCTTATTTAGTGAGTGTTAGTGTAAGCGCCATATACCACAAGTGTAATTTTTCCAAACGCTTTAAAGCGAGTTTTAGAATAAGTAGTACAAAAGAGTATAAATTAGTACCAAATTTATTGATTTTAATTTTGATTATTTTTTATCTTAGTTATAATTTTCCTATGCTGACTGGGAAAATTATTCCTCAAGACAGAAAGAAACTTTTTCCACTACATTTAAAGATTCCACCCTATGTCTTTGAAACCACTAAATGGCTGGATGAACAAGGGGAAGGTTTTAGACTTCTTTCCCTACCACGCGAAAATTTAGATACTTATCGCTGGGGATATGGTGCGCCAACAAATTTATTAAATCTTATTGAAAGTAATGTGCCTGTTATATGGGGTAGGGCGGCTTTTGCAGGTAAGAACGAGATTAGAGATTTATTCTATGATAACCTTTATAATCAATTTTCTGTAAATGTTTATAAGATATTACGGCTATTAAGTGTGAAATATATATGGCTGCGACATGATGCCTGGTATGATTTTTATGGTGATACTATATCGCCAGCCGATTTAAAGGAAAAGATTATGAGGATGAAACCTGTTCAATTTACCAAGAGAATAGGGGAGTGGGAGTTTTATAAAGTTCCCAATACATCTGAATTGATAGGTGTCGTTTATAGAGGTAATATGGTCTTTGGTGATATTAAAGCCTTAGCGGCATTATGCAACAGACATAATATAGATGACTCTGCTTTTATTTTTGAAGAGCAAAATTCAGAAGAGAAGATTAATTATTTGTTTCAGACGGATTTAATTAAAGAGATAACATTTTTTAATTATCCAGCAGATAAGATAAAGGATAAGTTAAAAGAAAGGAAATTGAACTATAAGAATTATAACTTCAGTCTTTTTTATACAACAGATATATTGCCTTTTGAGTTTAAAAGCGATTATGCCTTAGCTGAAGGTATAAAAGTAGAGAAAAAGTTAGGTTTTAGCAGCCCAGAGAATTTAGAAGATGGCGAAGATTGGATGTGGTTGTATACAAATAAAAAGCCTAATATCATCATTACTAATTCTTATAATAAAGAACAGATGGTTAACTTGATATTTGATGTATTTTCGTATGAGACCGACAGGAGTCTTTATATATATCTAAATGATAACCTTCTTCAATGTCCTCATTTAGAAGCCAATAAAGTTACAACTATAAAACTTAAGAAACTTGCTCTTTTACCAGGAAGAAATGTAATTAGTTTCTATACTCCCTGCAAACTTGAAAGGCGAAAAGGACATTTAGTCTCTTTTGCCTTTAGGGATTTTCGGATATGTAGTCTGCTATATAGGGGCAAGGTTTTTATTCCTCAAGATGGTTATTATAATATAGATGTATTTCCATATTCACTTGAAGTCTTAGAAAAGAATGATATTAATCTTGAAGAGGGTAAGGAGTTTATTATTGATGGTAAATCAGTAAGATTAGATTATGCAGGAGAAAACCATCTTAGGAAGCAGAAGATATATTTAAATGAGGGTATGCATACATTTAAGATTGGGCAGTTTTCCACGGAGGACTACTATGTTGAATTTTCAACTTATACAAAGAGAAAAGAATCCATAAATAAAAAGATAAAATTCACCCAATGCAACCCTACAAAATATAAACTGACTTCAGATATAGATAGACCTTGTTTTATAATCTTTAATGAGGCTTATAGTCCGAATTGGAAACTCTATGCTGATGGCGCAGATATAAAAACCCATTTCAAGGTAAATGGTTATGCAAATGCTTGGTATATAGACAGTGAGCAGGCAGAAATTCAGCATTTAATATTAGAATTTTGGCTTCAAAGACTGACTAAATTAGGCGGTTTAATTTCTTTAATTAGTGCTGTTTTGATTTTATCAATGTTAATTACTCATAGAACAAAAAAATGGAACATGTAAACTGCGATCTTTGCGGTAGCTCTGTTTATGAATTATATTATAGAGATTTAGTCAATTGCCAAAACAAGGATAAGAAATTTAATATAGTTAAATGTAAAAATTGTGGTTTGGTTTATTTGAATCCAAGACCTGATAATAATGAAATAAACAAATATTACCACGATGATTATTACTCCTTTAGGCAGCTTGACCGGAAGCTTAAAGGATTTTATCCTTTGTTTGATAGAATAAAAGATAAAATAAGAGAAGCTACATTTTCTTATTATTATGGGAGTTTTGATCAAAGTAAAACTTTTTGGTCTAGGAAGATAGAACAAGGTTTAGCTCTGATAGGGAGGCGTAGATTCATTTCTGCTCCCCATAATATTAGAAAGGGGAAAATTTTAGATGTAGGTTGTGGAGATGGCTTATTTATTTATCCTCTAAAAGAGCTGGGTTGGCAGGTTTATGGGCTCGAAATAAATGATGAAGCTGCCCAACGAGCTCGCGCAAGAGGTCTAAATGTAAAGACTTTAGATTTGTTAGATTCAGATTTTCCTGATGATTTTTTTGATGTAGTTAGGATGTTAAGTGTTTTAGAGCATTTACACCACCCATCCAAATATTTAAAAAAGGCATATAAGATTTTAAAACCAGGGGGTTATCTTATAATTGAGACCCCAAATATTGAGAGTTTAGCGTCAAAAATTTTTGGTAAATCTTGGGCAGGCTTGGATGTTCCTCGTCATTTATATCATTTCAATGACAAAACGCTAAAAAAAATTATTAGTAATAATGGTTTTCAAATAAAAAAACTTTTTTTTAAATCGGTTGGAACTATAGCTTCTAGTATCACTCAAAGCAAGTTTTCTAAATTCTTAATAATTATAACTGCTCCTTTTGATTTTATTACAGATCTGTTTAAGATGGGAGATTGTATAGTTATCTTTGCTCAAAAAGAGAATAATATTTAAACTAAAACTTTGCCTAAATTTTTTTTACAATTAGTTTTTATCTAAATGAAGAAAATTAGTGGTGATAATAAGAGGCTTTTACTCAATTTTTTAATAATTTTTATTCTGGGATTGGCTCCACTATTATGGTTTAAAGACGGATATCTTATTAAATCTGAAGATGTGGGTTTACCTCTTAATTTTACCGAATGGAAAGCCTACGCCTATTCCTGGTTTAATCAACGTGCTACCGGTTCTTATCCAATAGACAATTTTTCAGCCTTATTTTTTCTTTTCTTACCAGCCCTGTTACAGAAACTTGGTTTTTCCATTGTTTCGGCTCAAAAGTTTCAATTCATTTTTTGGTTTATGCTGAGTGGTGCATCTATCTACTATCTTCTATTTTCAATCCTGAATAGAAGACATCCGCATCCGTCCATTGCGCTTTGTGTAGTTGGTTTTTATATGTTTAATCTGTACTTAGAACCCATATGGTTAGGGTTTAACATTGCCAACATCTCAGCGTATGTTGCTATGCCAATACTTATGGGTTTATTTGTCAATGGACTTAAGACTAATCAGGTGCTTAAGTATGTTTGTCTGGCAGGTATTGTGGCTATTTTGCTTTCGGGTATTGGAGTTAATCCGCCTATTGCCTATGTCTGCATAAGCATTTTTATCTTGTGGTTTTTGTATAATTTTATTATTTTAGTACTTTTAAAAAAGGAATTAAGCGCTAAGAGATTTTTAAAATTCTTGACCTTATTTATATTAATTATCTTATTGGTTAATGCATTCTGGATTTATCCTCAAGGTATGCGTCTATTAAAATCAACCCAGATAGGACCTTTAGTTTCTTATAAGGAGTCTGTCCAGCAAGGTATTAAAGAAAGGTCAAAGGATACCAGTTTCCTTAATGTTTTAAGATTGCAGGGTGCCTGGACCTGGTATGCCGAATACGAGGAGCCTTATGTTCTTTATAGTGAATTTTATCAAAAGAATGCCTTTTTTTTAATTTTGGGTATTATTCCAGCAATTTGCGCTTTTTTGTCTATATTTAACTTGAGGAGTTCAATCTTTGCCCCATTCTTTATAATCATTGCGCTTTTAGGGATTATCTTCTCCTGCGGTATCCATCCTCCTTTTTCCTTTATTTATAAGATTTGCCTAAAGGTTATTCCAGGGTTTTGGATTATAAGGAGTCCCTGGTATAAATGGTCTCTTTTGACAGTCTTAGGATTTGCAGTTATGATTGGAATCTTTATAGATTGGCTTATACAGAGGATAAGACGAGCGCCTTTAGGTTCTATAATTATACCTGTTTTAATCTTCGTGGCTATTATGGTTTATGCCTATCCCATTATCACCGGCAGGATGTTTGCTACTGAAGAAGAAAGAGAATTTCTTCCTCCTAACTATATTAAGATTCCTCACTATGTATATGATGCCAGTAGATGGCTTTCAGAAAAAAGGGATTTTTTTAGAATAATGGTTTTGCCCTCTATGGGTAGAAGAATTACTGATTGGGGTTATACAGGATATGAACCAGTTATTAGTTATTTTACTGAAAAGCCTCTTATAACTCCTGTTGTTGAGGGAATATTTGGCTCGCCTTATCACATCCCGAATATGGATAATTTGTTATATAAGTGGCTTTATCTAAATATAGATAAAACAAATACTGATGAGAGAAAGAAACTAAAAGATTTGAGATTACAGAAATCTCATATGATTGCCAGTAAAGTCTTGCCACTTTTTAATATCGGTTATCTTTTATATGAAAGAGATATCAGATGGGACTTTTATGATAGATACGAAAGTCCCGAATTGATATCTAACAAACTGGCTATGCAAAGAGATTTAAGATTTGAAAGATCCTTTGGTAGATGGGATTTTTATCTCTTAGAGAATAAGATTCCTCATATTTATACGACCAAGAAGATTATCTTTTTAAATGGCGATATCAGAGCTTTTGAACCTTTAAGTCGCACGGATTTGTTTAATTACCATATCGTCTTTGAGAAAGATTTACCATCGTCACTGCTTAATCTTTTGCAAAGAGAGAATCTATTTGATATAGAGATTCATTATAATAATAAGGATATATCTAATGAGATTAACCGCAACCCCTGTTTTTTATTTTCAACCGAGGAGGATAATATTTTTTATAAGAAGGAAGTACCAGATGAGGAGATTAGACAATATTTGAACTTTTACTTCATTGAGGACACCTATTATCGCGACACAACTTCAAAAAAGATATTGTGGATAAAAGGTCCAGGATTACCACTTAAGTTAAAGATTATTAATCAGAGCCAGGATATAATACGTACAAATCTAAAATTTTCCTGTAAGAGTTTTAGGATGAGAAGAGGGCTTTATGTTTATTTAAATGATGAGTTGGTTCAAAAGAATATGTTAGAAGCCGATAAGGATAGTGAAGTGAGACTTATTGACCTTAAGTTAGAACCGGGTATAAATATTTTGTCTTTTGCAACAAATCAAAAGTCTATTTTACATAATGGTCTTAAAAGAGGTATTAGTTTTAGTAAAGATTTCATTTTTTATGCAAATGAGTTCAATATCAACTTAAAGATACCCTTTAATAATAGATTTTACATTTATCTTTATCCTTATCCAGTAGATGACATTAATTATCTGCCAGCATCAAAGAAGATTGTAGTCAATCAAAAAAGGTTTAATTTAAGGTTTAATAGAAGAAAGATTGAATATATTCATAAAGAAGCAATCAGTTTAAAGGAGGGTTTAAATTCAATAAGATTTATTCATCATAGAGGAGAAGGCTATTATCTGCTACTCGTTCCTGAGTCGTTAAAAATGACGCGAAGGCTGAATCCAGTCAAAGTTTTAGATAAAAGTCCTGTTAGGTATAAATTAGAGGTTAACTGTCAAGAGGATAGCAACTTTTTTCTTATCTTCAATGAGTCTTATGATGACAAATGGCAAGCCTATATTCTTAAGCCAGATGGCAGGCGCAAAATAATCTCAAATCACTTTATAATAAATGGTTATGCCAATGGTTGGTATGTATCTAAAATAGAAAAGAGTGGACAACCAGTAATCATTGTGATAAAATATGCTCCTCAAAATCAGTTCTGGATAGGCCTTCTGGCAAGTATACCAACATTCTTATCCTGTATACTGGTTATTTTTATACAACCAATTATAAGAAGAAAAAAGGGTAGATAGGAGAGATGTCTATATTCGCGAAATTCATAGAAGATAAGAGCCTCCTTTTCTATATTATCGGAGCGGTAATATTTGGTTTCTTGCTAATCTTTTTTTATCAAACTATGGTAGAATCCAATTTTATAAAATTTGAGGCGACATATAATTTCTATCCAACTGAAAAGACTGATAGGTTTTATTTATTAACTGGCTGGGGCAACAGAAGAGATAAAGACTTCTATGTTTCAATGGAAGAAAAAAGAGCAACCCTTATTTTTTATACACCCCAGAAAGATGGTTTGGTTCTCAATTTTATCCTTCGTTTTCATAACCCAGATCAAGTTATTGAGGTATATTGTAGAGAGCATCATTTGGGCAATCTGAAGGCTGAAAAGACTGGAGTGTGGCTTAAGAAAAGTCTCATCTTACCAGTTGAATTAACTAAAGAAGGGTTGAATAAATTAGTATTTATTAAAAAAAGGATTAATTCTAAACCTGATTTTAAGAAACTAACGGTAAAAAACTATAAGAATAGAAATTTGGTCTTTATGAGGGCATATACAATCTGGGAAACGACTCGTTGGTTTGCTAAGCGCGGCAACAAGCCAGTTAACTGGGAATTGTGTTTGTGGGGTGGAATTGGTTTTTTAAGCCTATGGCTTTTATACTCTATCGCCTTCTTCTCTATCACTGATAAGAGGTTAGTTGCAATAATAAAATCTGATTTTTGGACATATCTTCCAGCAATTTCAATTTTTTCCATCCTATATCTTATAAGTAAAATCATATCAACTTATACTTTTTTTTGGTATGAATTAGATTTCTGGCTAATTTTAATTAGCTCGATTTCTATAGGTAAGATCTATCAGGTGGTTAAATACGGTAGGAAGGATAAATTTAAGTTAAGGATGAGGCAGTTAAGAGATAATACCCTCGGCAGATATAATCTATATGCCGATATCTTTATTGGCACTTTTGCTATTCTGCTTCTTGTATGCGCTATTTTATTGATTCTCGATATGAAGATTATTTCAGAACAACTGGCAAACTGGGCTTTTCTTTTTGTAGTAATCGGGCTAATTCTAAAATTAATAAAGTTCTTTAAAGAGAAAGAATACCTTAAAGAAGAATGAGTTTAATTAAGAGAATCTTTGGTCTGGTTTTCTTTATCATTATTGTTTTTGTATTCATTATATTTATCTGGAGCTTTTTGCCGCAAGAAGAAGCGAATCTAGGCAAGATTTCTGTTGAGGGACATTTTGTAGCCTTAAGATTTAATTTAGACAAAGAGAGCTTCCCTCTATTTGATGAAATTATCAATTTTAGATTTGGAAAAAAGTTTTTAATTGGACGCCTTTCAAGATGTGTTCTTAAGGTAGCAGGATATTTTTTTTCACCACTTTCTTTTATTGTGCTGGTTGATGAATCTCAAAAGGAGGAATTTGACTACACCTTATTAATTAAATCAAAGAAACTTACTCGCTTTGCAGAGATTCCACTCTTTTTATATTTAAATAGACCGGGCATAAGTAAAGATTATAAGTTAACTAAAAGACAGGGGTTTTTAATTTGGGATAGAACTGAATTAGATAAAGGGAAGGATTTTAAGTCATTTGCCCAATATAAAGATACATATTTCTTATCTACGTCTAAAGAAAGATTACACAGCCTAATTGATTGCTTTAACATAACCAAGCGAAAGGAGAATCGGTTGAAGAATTTTTTAAATGAGCGCTATCGCAAACCATTATTTATATACATAGACAATAAAACTGGTATAATAGATTATTACCTGACTAAAGTTTTAGAGAAAACCTCTTATAATTTTTTTCTGACTATAGATAATTTAGATGAGGTTTATATCTACTTGTCCAATGATTATAAAAATAGAATAAATAAAGGAGAGGTCAATTTTATCTTCAAGCCAGAGACTGATTTCAAAGACGCCAGAAAAGATATCTGGTTTGTTTCTCAGATATTAAAGAGGGTATTTGAAGCAAATTTTTATCAATTTAACTATAATGTTAAAATGTCAGATAGTCACATTGTTTTGAATTTTGAATTGGCAAAAAAGAGGAGAGAAAAAGATGATTAAGGGTCATAGCAAGTTACTTTGTATTATTACAGGAGTTTGCATTTTAATTGTTTTAAGTTTAACTGAGGTAGTCTATTCTGAGATTGAAGAGTTAAAGTTTCTCCCTGCAGAGTCAGACGGTATAATCTTGATTAAGAATAATCCTGATGATCCTGGCCTTTCTTTTGTAATGAATCTCTGGAGAGAGCGTTTTGAAATAAGAGAATATCCTGAGAAATACACGGCTATAAAAGAGCTTTATGCAGAACTTCCTCTTAAGACAATTGCCGGAGCCATTTTTTTACCTGATAAACCTTATAATGAAGAGGGTGAACCAATCTATTCTAAGTTTATTGTTATTATTAAGATAACTGGCGAAGATGATATCTTCAGAGAGGCTCTAAATATTTTGATAAAGAAAAGAAAGCCCTTAAAAGAAGTCAATTATGAGGGTTATAGGATAACCTACCGGGATAAGAAACTTGAACCTTTTCATGGACAAAAGGATTTGGCTGCCTACACCCAGATAGATGACTTTTTCCTGATTGCTACCAGCCCTAAGGAACTTAGACTGGCTATAGATACATACAGAGGTGAGGTTGATTCTGTCTCTAAGAATGAGGAATTTGTTAAACTCGAGGGCATATTAAATAAAGGAGATGCTTTTATCTTTGCCAATAACAAAGATAAGATGTTTTCTGATAACCTACGCAGGTGGGAGGAAAAGGAAGGTATGCGGTTGCTTTTATCATCTGAGTCAATTAATTCAGCAGGACTTTCTTTTGATTTGGAGACTAATGATGCGGTAAGTGGCAAGATTATATTTATTCCAAAGTCTACTGCTGATATTACCAGCATAGAGGATGATGCCTATTTTTTTGCAGAGGTTATTGGTCGTTCCTTTACTAAAGAAAATATAAATTGGATTAGCAATATTGATATTACGCATGATTTCGTTAAGTTAGAGTTTGAAGGTGTAGGCTTTAAGCCCGTATGGGAAGAAGCCTTGTTAAGAAAGAATATTGCTTTTTTAGAAGAAGAATCAGAAGAAAAAGAAGAGAAAGAGAATCAATCAATCAATTCCACCGAAAAGATTTCGTATAGCAATATACCGAAAATTATCTTTGTGGTAGTGGTGACAATATTTGCTTTAGGTATTGTTATGTTATTGATGCAGAAGAAGAAAATGAAATGAGTCTTTTAAGAAGGTTTAAATTCGAGATTATAATCTTTATATTATTTATATTATTGGCTGCTTTGTTTACCTGGCCCCTTATAATTAATATGCGATCTCAGATATATGATTATAAAGGGGATCTACTTGAGGCTTTATGGTATGCCTGGTGGGTAAAATATGCCTGGCAGCATGATTTATCACCGCAATTTGTGCCTATTATAGCCAGTCCTTTTGGCGTAGATCTATCTAAGGATATAACAAAAAACATAAATCTTTCTTTTGCCAATTACCCACTTCTAATTTTAACTGTTTTAGTAGATGAAATATTTGCTTATAACTTTATAATATTTCTTACCTTTCCATTAGCTGGCATAGCTATGTATTTTCTATCCTATTATTTAACCAAGAATAAATGGGCTTCTTTTTTAGTTGGTTTTGCATTCTCTTTTTGTCCATATCACTTTGCTCATGCTTGTCATATAACCCTGGCTAATATTCAGTGGATGCCGCTTTTTATTCTTTTTATGTTTAAATTTCATAATGAAAGGACATTTAGCAGTGCAGGATTATGTGGATTATTTTTTGCTCTATCTCTTTTATCTGATACATATTATGGCTATTTTATGCTGATTGCAGCCTTAACATTTCTTGCTTTTAAATTTTTTAGGAAATTATTTATTAAAAGAGAGACAATATTTACACCTAATGTGGGAATATTAAAAAATATACTTCTTCTATCTGTTTGCATTCTGGTTGCTGTTTTAGTGTGCCTTCCATATATCTACCCCATATTTAAGTCATATTTTTTTGAAGGCCAGCTGACGCCCTGGCTACAGAGACAAATGGCTGAGCGACCAATAAGTCAACTCCACATTTATGCTGCCAGAGTATTTAATTATATTTTACCTGCTGCCAATCATCCATTTTTTGGTTCTTTTGCACAGAGGCTTGTAGGCTCAATCTTTTATGGAGAGAATCTGCAGGAGCATAGTCTATATCTGGGGATTAGTATTATTTTATTTTCAATTTTTGGATACCGCTATTGGAACAATCAAAAAAAGCCTATAATTAAAGAAGCAATAAAGAAAGAAAAGGATGATTTTACCTTAGGATTCTTTGTGTCTTTAGCTATAGTCGCTTTTTTGTTTTCCCTTCCACCTAAGTTTATTATCTTGAATACTAACATCTATCTGCCTTCATATTGGGTCTATAAGATTGCACCTTTTTTTCGTAATGGGGCACGTTTTGGAATAGTAGTTATGCTTGCTTTATGCGCTATGGCTGGTTTCGGTTTTAAATTTTTGATTGAGTGCTTATCTAATAATTGGAAAAAAATGATAGTTAGTTTCTGTTTAATAATTTTTCTTATTTTTGAATTTATAAACTTCCCACCCTTTAAGACAGTAGATATGAGTAGAATTCCTCAAGTTTATAAATGGTTAAAGCAGCAGAATAATGATATGATCGTAGCCGAGTATCCTATAGGTAATGATGTTGAATATTTATTCTATCAAAGGGTTCATAAAAAAAGGTTATTAAATGGAGCACAGCCAGATACTGAGGCTTATTCAATAAGCGAGAAGGTTAGAGATATACTTAAGCCTGAAGCAACAGAAATCTTAAAGAGTTTAGGAGTTAGATATGTTATTCTGCATCTAGATAGATATGAAAAAAGTTACCGTTTGGCAATTGAGAAGCAACTTGATAAATTTGATAAAAAACTTGATTTGATACTAATTAAAGACTTTGGAGACATTAAGGTGTTTAAATTGGAGGATTCGAAATGAGAAATAAGATTACTAAATTTTTTATATTTTTTATTATTGGTTTTATCTGTCTATATATATTCTATCAACTATTTGGTTGGGATTTAGCCACAAAAAAATATAAGTCTCAAATTGAATCAACCTTACATTCGTCACTAGATGAACCATTTAAAGCCGGTGAGAAGATAGCTTATACGCTTAGATACTTAGGTCTTCCTGCAGGTAAGGTAGTTATTCGAGTTGAGGAGATAAAAAGATACAAAGATCGTTTTGTCTATCATCTGTTAGCCTGGGGTAGGACATCAGACTTCGTCTCATTATTTTTTGAGATAGAAGGTAGCCTCCATTCTTATATGGATGTAGATAGACTGCATTCACTATATTTTAAAGAGGAGTCTCAGGCAAGAGGACATAGAAAAAATAAAAAAGAAGTATTCTATAATCAAAAAGACCTCTATCTTACAATAGAGGGAGAGAAGATAAGAATCTTACCTGATACCCAGGATCCCCTTAGTGCTTTGTATCTTATACGATTATTAGATATAGATAAGTTGAAAGAGGGATATGAAATCAATATAAAAAGCAGAAAAAGGGATAGATTTCTTTATGTCCAGTTAAAGGATAGGGAAGAACTCAAAACACCTTTTGGCAGGATTAAAACAATTAAATTATATTTTCATTTAAGGCCGGTTAAGGCCACCACCCGACATGAGGTAAGCGGAACTATCTGGTTTACAGATAATAAAAAGAGAATACCAATCTTGGTCAAGGCAGACACTAAGGCTGGTCCGGCTAGTATATTATTATACGATATACAATTATAATATCTGCTATGAGAATAGCCCTGCTTTTTAATAAGGATAGAGATGATACTACTGGATGTTATTTTGAAAGAGTGCTTAAAAAAAGCAATTTAGAGTTTAAGCACTTTCCGGTTGAAGGTTTTAAAAAGGTAAGGGAGAGATTTGATTTATATCTCAGGATAGACCACGGCGATTATAAATTTGATATTTCAAAGAGACTACATCCAGCCGTCTTTTTGGCTATAGATACCCATCTTAAAAAACCTTACAAGAAGATATTGCATCAAGCAAAACATTATGATTTTGTATTTGCAAGCCAGAAAGAAGGGGCTGAAAAACTCAGTCAGGATTTAAAGAGAAAGGTTTTCTGGTTGCCTCTTGCCTGTGAGCCCGAAATTCACAAAAGAGAGAACATTGAAAAGAGATATGATGTGGGTTTTGTGGGTTCATTTGGTGGTAAAGGGAGTTTAAGGGAAGATATTCTCCTGACTGTTAAAAGAGAATTTCCTAATTCATTTATTGGCAAGGCTCATTATACTGAGATGAGTAAAATTTATAGTAGTTCAAAGATAGGTTTAAATTGCTCCCTGAATAACGATATTAATATGCGTATGTTTGAGATTTTAAGTTGTGGCACTATGCTTCTTACAAATAGGATAAAGGATAATGGTTTTGGCGAGTTATTTGTTGAAAATCGTCACTTGATAGTTTATAACTCAAAAGAAGAGTTGATTGGATTAATACGATATTATCTAGAAAACGATAGAGAAAGGGAGACTATAGCCAGATCTGGCTATGATTTAGCAATCAATTATCATACCTATAAAGATAGACTGTCCAAGATGTTTGCTATAATTAGACAATGGGATGAGGATAGGTTTAGAGATTTAAAACTATGAAGTCTGAGATTGTAGTAATTGTCTGGAATGAATTAAAAAGAACAAAAGACTGCCTGAAAAGTATCATTTTAAAGACAAAAGCCCCTTATGAACTTCTTATAATTGATAATGGAAGCGATGTTGAAACCTCCCAATACTTGAAGGATTTTACCTCTTTATATAATGATAGAGTTAATCTCATCAGAAATGAAGAAAACTTAGGTTATCTAAAGGCGGCAAATCAAGGATTAAGACATTCAAAGGCAGATTTTGTCTGTCTTTTAAATAATGATACACTAGTTACAGAAGACTGGCTCAATGAGCTTGTCTATCTTGCTTTGGAGAATCCAGGTTTAGGCCTTCTTAATCCTTCAAGCAATACTTTGGGACAAAAGACAAATATAAAGGATATTGACAATTATGCTCAGTCATTAAAGAGATATCATGGTCAGTTTGAGGAGATGGCGCAGGCAAGTGGTTTCTGTATGTTCATCAGGCGGGAGGTTATTGATAAAATTGGTGTATTTGATGAGATATATGGAAGGGGTTATTTTGAAGATACCGACTATTCGAGAAGGGCAAGCCAGGCAGGTTTTACTATTGCCAGATGCAAAGCAAGTTATGTTTATCATTATGAAGGTACTTCCTTTCTTAAGTTTAAAGACCATAATAAAATGTTTAAAGAGAACCAGAAGATTTTTTATAGCAGATGGGGAAAGCCTAAGAGGATTTTTATAGAAGCAAGAGATGGTTTAGGTAATGGAGATAAAGAAGAGTGTTTAAGATTGGCAAGAAAAGGCAACTGGATTATAATTGCAGAGGAGAAAAATGCTAAGATTAAGAATATAAATCACTCAAATATCAAATCTCTTTTATATAATAGGAGATTGTTTATATTAAAATGTCTTTTCAGGATTATAAGGAGGATTAAGAAAAGATACGATATATTATTAATACAGTCTGATAGATTAAGAAGGATTTTAAAAATTATGAGGGTATTTCATAAAGCCAGGGTAACTTCCTTTAAAGATATTAGAGGGTTATAGACTAATGGAAAGCAAAAAAATTCCATTGTCAGTTGTCATTATCACAAAAAATGAAGAGGAGAACATAGATAAATGTCTTAAATCAGTCTCTGGTTGGGCTGATGAAATAATAGTCTTGGATGATGAGAGCACAGACAAAACGGTTGAAATCGCCACAAGATATACTGATAAGGTTTACACTAAAAAGATGGATATTGAAGGCCGTTACAGAAACTATGCCTATTCTTTAAGTAAAAACGATTGGGTTTTGAGTTTAGATGCAGATGAGATTGTAACAGATGAGTTAAAGAGCGAGATTGATAGAACCTTATCTGTTAATACTAAATATAATGCCTTCTCTATTCCGCTTAAGAATTATATTGGTGATTATTGGGTCAGGTTTGGTGGTTGGTATCCAGCCGCTAAAGTGAGATTATTCAGGAAGGACAAGTTTAGATATGAGGAGGTAGGAGTTCATCCCAGGATATTTTTAGAAGGTGAGTGCGGTCATCTAAGAGGCGATATAATACATAGAGGATATCCTGATATAACCCATTTTTTAAACAGTCTTAATTATCAGACGACAAAAGAGGCAGAGAAATGGTATAACGACAAAAGAAGGATGAGTTTTCTGCGAGCAATGAGAAAAACCGTAGATAGGTTTTTTAGAGCCTATATAATAAAACAAGGCTTCAGAGATGGATTTATTGGTTTAATAGTAGCAGTCTTCTCTGGACTTTATCAATTTCTAAGTTATGCTAAATATAGACAACTTAAAAAACAAAATGAGCAAGACCAGCAAACCGGTTAAATCAGATATCTATAAAAAGCATTATTATCTTAAAGCATTTGGAGATTCTCTTGATGAGTATTTAAAGAGTCTTACCTCAGGCAATTTAGATAATAGATTTGCTGAGGTCTTTAGGCTTGCAGGATTAAAAGAGGGAGAAAGGGTTTTAGATATAGGTTGTGGAAGGGGTGAACTTTTATACTTTTCTTTATTAAAGGGTGCCTCATCTGTTGTGGGCATTGACTACTCTGAGGCTGCCCTATCGATAGCAAAAAAGGCAATAAAGACCTTACCGAAAGATTTACAAGATAAAGCAAGACTCTTGCATCAAGATATATCTTTACTTAAATTAGAAGATAAGTATGACTGCTGTTTTTTAACAGATGTCGTCGAACACTTAACTCAGAGCCAGCTTGAATATTTGTTTTCCGAATTGAAGGAGCATCTTTCTGAAAGAGGAAGAATAATTATCCACACCGCTCCTAATATTAACTGGATCCGCTTTGAATATCCTCTGAAGCGTTTCTTTACTATTCCTGCTACTATAATTAAAAGATTGAGGAAAAAGAAATCTTATAGCCCACCCGAGGGAGGGAGTTTTTTGAAAAGAATCTTGTCTTATCTTGATTTATATTACAGGAGAGATTATTATAACTATAGTCCTCATATGCACATAAATGAACAGTCCCCAACTTCCTTAAAAAGACTTCTTAAGTCATTTGATTTTGATTTTAAAATCTGGTGTGAGGATGGATCAAGTAACATCATTTCAATAATATGCAAAAGATTCTGGGGACCAGATATCTGGGCTATAGTTAGAAAGAAATCAGAATATTATAAAAGATGAAAACTGAAGAAAGACTCTCATTTTTAGATTTAACTGAACAGTATAAGAACATCCAGAAAGAGATTAATAAGGCAATAGAGGGAGTTCTTAAAAGAGGCAAGTTTATTCTTGGAGAAGAAGTCTTTAGATTTGAGGAGGAGGTTGCTGATTATCTAGGAGTAAAATATGCTGTTGGTCTTGCCTGTGGAACTGATGCCTTGAAGATCTCTCTAAGAGGATTAGATATCGGTAAGGGCGATGAGGTTATTACAACACCTTTTACATTTATTGCCACGGCTGAGGCTATAATAGAGGTAGGTGCTAAACCTATATTCGTTGATATTGAACCAGAGACATATAATATAGACCCTGCCAAGATTGAAGAAAAGATTACTAACAGGACGAAAGCGATAGTGCCAGTTCATCTTTATGGTCAGCCAGCAAAAATGGATGCTATTATTAAGATAGCCAACAGGTATAAATTGCATATTATTGAAGATGCAGCCCAGGCATTTGGCGCCGAATATAACGGAAGAAAAGTAGGTTCTTTTGGTTCTGCTGCTATATTTAGTTTCTTTCCCAGCAAGATATTAGCTGCCTATGGAGATGCTGGTATGCTTGTTACAAACAATAAGAAGTTATACCAAAAGGCTAAGAAACTCAGGCTGCACGGTGCAACAAAGAGATATTACCATACATTATATGGGTATAACAGTAGACTTGATGAATTGCAGGCTGCTATTTTAAGAAGGAAACTAAGATATGTCAATAAATGGATAGATGCAAGGCGAAAAATTGCTGAGTATTATAATAAGTCATTTTTTGATTTAAAGAATGAAATAACTATACCATTTACGCATTCTAATTGTAGACATGTATATAATGTTTATACTATCCGCCTAAAGTTAAGAAGTGTTCTTTATGATTACCTCAAGAAAGAAGGTATACCTGCTGCTATATATTATCCTAGACCCCTACACCTCCAGCCAGTCTTTAGAGATTTAGGCTATATTAGAGGAGATTTTCCAATATCTGAGAGGTGTTCGAAAGAGGTTTTATCGTTACCCATATATCCTGAGTTGACAGAGAATAAACAGAATCTGATTATTGATAAAATAGCAAGTTTTATAAAAAAGAAGTATCGTGAATAAGATAATATTTTTAGATAGAGATGGAGTAATAAATAAAGACCCCGAAGGTGGTTATGTTAAGAGTCCAGAGGATTTTGAATTTCTACCCGGTTCCCTCTCTGCTATAAAGAAATTAAATTCCCGCGGATATGATATCATAGTTATTTCTAATCAGGCAGGGATTGCTAAGGGATTGTATACGAAGGAAGACCTTAAAAAGGTTAACGCTAAGATGCTTTCAGAGATAGAAAAGGCAGGAGGCAGGATAAGGTCTACTCATTACTGTATACATAGGGATGAGGATAACTGTCTCTGTCGCAAACCCAAAGTAGGGCTTTTTCGACAGGCTACAGAGGGATTGAGTATCGATTTTAAAGAAACCTTTTTTATTGGAGATAAAAGGACAGATATTGAAGCAGGCAAGAGAATAGGTTGTAGAACAATTCTAGTTTTATCAGGTAATACCAAAAAAGATGATGTGCTTTCTTGGCAGATAAAGCCAGATTATATAAAGAAAGATTTAAAGGAAGCAGTTGATTGGATAATAGTAGAGGATAAAGGATAAAGGTTAAAGGATAAAGTGAAAGATAAAGAGGATGAATTCAAAAAGAGAAGAGATTTAGAAAAAAGGACGTTTGATTTTTCAGTAGAAGCAATAAATTTTTTAAAAGAAATTAAGTATTCAAAGATCAATGACGTTGTTAAGTATCAATTAGCAAAAGCTGCAACCTCAATAGGGGCTAATTACGAAGAGAGTCAGGGTGCCTATAGTAAGGAAGATTTCAAATACAAGATATCTATTTGTTTACGCGAAGCAAAAGAAAGCAATTATTGGTTAAGAATAGTAAAGGCAACTAATATAGCAAAAGGTAAGAAATTAGAGCACCTAATTCAAGAATCAAGCGAGTTCAAAAAGATATTTGGAAGCATCTTAAAGAAAATTCATTATCGCAAAGATTTATAAAAATATTTTAACCTTGAACCTTTAACCTTGAACCTTAAGCGTTTAACCAATTAAAGGAAGCCCACGATGAAAATACTTATTGTTTATGCCTCAGTAGGGATTGGTCATAAGAAGGCCGCTGAAAGCATATATGAAGTTCTTAAAGAGAATAACAAAGATGATGAGATATACTTAGAAGATATATTAAATTATACTAATCGTCTATTTAGATTTCTATATTCAGATGTTTATATCTTTTTGATAAAATACCTCAAAGATCTTTGGGGTTTCTTGTTTTATCTGTCGAATAGTAGAACTTTTCTTCCTATATTTGAATCTTTTAAAGCACTGGCTGAGATATCTAATACCAAAAGATTTCAATGTCTTTTGATAAAAGAAGGATTTGATGTTGTTATCTCTACCCATTTTTCCTCATCTTATATTGTTAGTTATTTAAAGAAGACCAAGAGGATAAAGACTAAGTTATTGACAGTGGTAACTGACTATAGAGCCCATTCAGTCTGGTTTGTAAAAGAAAGTGATTATTTTATTGTTGCAGACGATAGGACCAAAATAGATTTAATCAAAGGTAATATCAATGAGGATAAGATAAAGATATTAGGCATACCAGTAGGGATGGAATTTTCTACTTGCAAGGATAAGGATTTAATAAGGGATAAATTAGGTATTAAATCCAAAAAGCTTACCATAATGATTATGGGAGGAGGAGCAGGTATCGGACCTTATGAATATCTATTGAGGAGATTTCTTCCTTATAAAGATATGGTTAATCTGTTATTTATTTGTGGTTATGATAGAAGGTTATATAATCGCCTGACATTTATTTGCAAAGAGATAGATGCGCCATTTAAGGTTTATGGATATGTCAATAATGTGGATGAATTGATGGAAATAAGCGATATAATTGTTACCAAGGCAGGAGGGATAACTTTGACCGAATCTTTAGTAAAAAGATTACCTATGCTAGTTATCTCACCCATACCTGGCCAGGAGGGTTTAAATTCAAAACTTATGGAAGAATTGGGCGTTATGAAAGTGGTGAATAATAAAAAAGAGGCTTATGATTTTCTAAAAGGTTTAATTGATAATCCAGGTATATTACTAAGGATGAGGAATAACATCTCTAAGATTGTAAAACCTGAAGCAGTCAAGGAGGTTGCAGATTTTGCAAGAAGAGTTATCTAATGTTATTAAAAAGATTAAATTATTGATTGAGACTGATAGAAATTTAGGTGTTAGTGAGTATTTTTTGGTAAAAGGAGATGTTATAGATAATAATGCTAAAAGCATGCAAAAAGCAACGAGGCTTAATGAATTAAGAAAAAGAGTTCTTGAATGTAAGAGATGCCCGCTCTATAAAAGCAGAACTAACTTAGTGTTTGGTGAAGGAGATCCCAACGCCGATTTAATGTTTATCGGAGAAGCGCCTGGCCAAGAAGAAGATTTACAGGGTAGACCCTTTGTTGGAAGAGCAGGAATGCTTCTTAGTCGTATAATAAAGGCTATGGGTCTTAGAAGAGAAGAGGTCTACATAGCCAATATATTAAAGGATAGGCCACCCAACAATAGGAATCCTAAAGAGGATGAAATAAAGGCCTGCATAGGATATCTTTTAGAGCAGATTGAGATTATAAGACCCAGAGTTATTTGCGCTTTAGGTTCGTTTGCTGCCAAGGAGTTATTGAAAGAAGAAAGGTCAATCTCTCAGATTAGAGGTAAGTTTTACAATTTTAAAGATATTAAATTAATGCCTACCTATCATCCAGCGTATTTATTAAGGAATCCCCAGGATAAAAGGTTAGTCTGGGAGGATATGAAGAAGATTATGAGAGAATTAGGTATTAAGAATAAGAGATGATAGCTAAAGTAGCCATTCCAAGACCGGTAAAGGACCCCTTTGATTATAGGATACCCCAGAAGTTTATTCCTAAGATAAAAAAAGGTAAACGAGTGCGAGTTAATTTTAGGGGAAGTGAAATATTAGGCTATGTAGTAGACATTGCAAAAAAAAGCAGGATAAAAGAGTTAAGAACTATACAGGATGTCATAGATGAAGAACCAATATTTGATAATCATCTGTTAAGATTAACTAAGAAGGTGTCTCAATATTATTTGTCCAGTTGGGGTGAGGTTTTAGATGCCGCCTTTCCCCTGGGCTTGAAGAAGTCTAAGATTAAAATAGAAAGGAAAAGGATAGATAAGAAGATAGATAAAGAAGAGATAATAAATAGCAAACTAGATAATAGTGGATATAATAAGATAAGAAAGATTATTTCAGATAGGATTTTTAAAGTCTATTTATACCATGCACGAAACCAGGAGGATAAGATTGCCTTATATTTAAAACTTATAAAAGAAGCATTCAGGATTAAAAAAAGCGTTCTCCTGCTTGCTGCCGAGATTCTGTCAGTAGATATTTTAGTCTCGAGAATAAAAAGATTTTATCCAGATGATATAGCCATATATCATAGTCAACTTAAAACTAATCAGAAGAAGGATAATCTGGCTCAGATTATATCTAAAAAAGCCCGCATTGTTATAGGTAGCCGTTCTGCTGTTTTTTCACCTCTTGCTGAAATAGGGGTAATAATTATAGATGAGGAGGAGTCCGATCTTTATAAGAAACCTGATGCACCCAGATTCAATACCAAGAAGGTGGCTGAGTTAAGAGCCAAGATGTTGAAGTGCCCTTTGATTTTAAGCAGCATAACACCATCTATTGAGTCTTATTATATGGCAAAAAGAAGAGTCTTTTCCTTAATTCGAGAGAAAGGAGGAGAAAAGCATAGTTTAGAGAAGGTCGAGATTATTGATTTAAAAAAGGAGAAGGATATCTATGGAAGAAAAGGTTTATTATCCTATAGGTTAAAAGATGCCATTGATAATTCACTGAAGGAGGATAAGAATGTTATTCTTTTTTTAAATAGAAGGGGATTTGCAACTTTTATAAGATGCAGAGAATGTGGCTATATTATTAAATGCCCCAGATGTAAAAAGAATCTTATCTATCATTATGATAGAAAAGAACTCATATGCCATTATTGCAATTACCGCAAGAAACCGCCTAAGATTTGTCCCCAATGCAAGAAATCATATATAAACTATTCTGGATTCGGCACTGAGAAGTTAGAAAGCATCCTCTGCCACCGATATCCTCAAAGCAAAGTAAAGAGATTAGATGCTGATGTAGCCTCTCAGAAGGGCAAACGTTATAAGATTCTATCTGATTTTAATAAAGGTAAGATAGATATCCTGATTGGAACTCAAATCTTATTTAAAGGAATTAGTTTTAGAAAGACAGGCTTAATAGGTATAATTAATGCAGATACCGCTATGCATCTTCCAGATTTTAGAATGCAGGAGAAGGTCTTTGCAACTCTCTATAATATAATAAATCAAGTTAGGCAAGAAAATAAAGATACAAAGGTTATAATTCAAACCTTTTTACCATCACATTTTGCCATTAAGCAGGCATGCGAATTAAATTATATAGAATTTTATAAAAATGAATTAAAACAAAGAAAGGCATTAAATCTTCCGCCGTATTATCACTTTAATTGCATTATCTTAAAAGGCAAGGTGAGAAAAAAAATAATAGAAAAGGCAAGAGAACTTTTTGAGATTCTCAAGAAGAATGAGAAAGGATATAAGGAGATAAAGATTATACAACCTCAACCTTCAATTATATCCAAGATTAGAGGCAACTATAGACTGAATATAATAATAAGATGTAAAGACCTGACTGTTTTTAAAAAAATTATAAATAAAAGCCTGAGGCGATTTAGGAGGCCCTCAGGGCTTCTTATAACAGTCGATATTGACGCCAGAGAGGAACTTTAGTATTTAGTAGGCTTTTTCTATTTTATCTGCAATGTCTTTATAATTTATATCAACTTCATATATCTTCTTAAATTCGTTTATAGCCTCTTCAGTTTTACCCATCTTCTCATAGGTGATACCTAAATTGTAAATTATATCTTTTGTTTTAGGGGTAATTTGAGGAGCATAAGTGAGGGCTTTTTTGAACTGTGTAACAGCCAAGTCATACATCTTTTTCTCCATAAAGCAGAGTCCTAACATATTTAAGGAATCAAGCCTCTTTGAAGGGTCTTCTACTGATTTCTGAAATTGGCTGATTGCTTCTTTATACCTCCCTTTATCTTTAAGGGCAATTCCATATTGATATCGCAATCTGGCATCATTGGGAAATTTTGAAACTCTATCTTTAATCCTTTCAAAGTCCAAATTCTGTTTTTTCTCCTCAAGTTCTTTTATTCTATTTTGGATTTCTTTGTTTTCAGGGTCTTTTTTAAGTTCTTCTTTGAGATAAAGGATTTCTTTTTCAATTTTTTTGGATTCGAGTTCTTCAATATTCTTTTGGGCTATATCATCTTCAGGTTTTAATTCTAATATCCTTTTATAGATTTGCTGAGTTTTGTTATAGTCTTCTTTTTGTTTATAATAGTCTGCTAATTTATATAAAAGTGATGCATTTTTAGGCTCTTTTTCTATTTCTTTCTCTAAGTTTTTAATTAAAAAGTCTATATCCTGCTTTGTCTTTATAGTCCTGCTTTCCTTTTCCAATCTTTCAGCCTCTTCTTTATCCTCAATCTTTTCCCTGTAACTGGACTCCTCCTGCCACTTGCCTTTATCAATAGTCCGAAGTGCAGCCAGATCTTTTAGGCCCTTTTGCACATCAATATCATCAGGTTTAATCTGTTTTGCCTTATTGAAGAAATTTTGCGCTTTTTCGTATTCTTCTTTTTTCTGGTATATCTTTCCTAATTGTTTTAAAGCCTCCAGATTCTCCGGGTTAATTACTAAAGTTTCATTAAATGTATTTATAGCCATCTGCTCCTGGCCATTTTTGACAAATAAGTAGGCGAGTTTATTAAAGGTACTTGCGTTTAGCGGGTCAATCGATATGGCTTTTTCATATTCTTCAATTGCCTCTTTAATTCTGCCTTGAGATTCAAGTTTTTTGGCATTGAAAATAAAACTCTGAACTCTGGCTTTATTTATTCCTTTTGTAAATATTGAGGGAGGGTTTTCCTGAAAGTTTTTTATCTGGGATAGATGTAAGTAGTGACGGATTTCAGGCAGTTCTTGGTTTAATGTTAAAGCATGATTAAATAATTCAACTGCATACTCATAATTGTGTTTTTTTAAGGCTTCTTTGCCTTTATCAACATACTGCTGGACTTCTTTGGGTATATCTTTATTATTTTGGTTCATACAAAACCCCTTATATCTATTTCATATTATAAATTAGATATAGTATATTTGTCAATAAAGAAGAGTGGTGGAGTTTACCCATTTTTTCAAATAGAATAGAAAAGTCTAATTTCCAGATGAAT